>CAIMWV010000035.1 GCA_903845295.1 Candidatus Staskawiczbacteria bacterium | reverse complement strand
GGTGTTTATTATTTACAGTTTCTAATAAAATATCTAATTAGATTTTAAACTCCTTGAAATATATTATGCCAGTAAACTCTGGCATTTTAATTAAATTTGAGATATAAATAAGTAATTAAGTGGGCTAAACGGCATACAAACTTGCTTGAATAGCGGTTCTAACATTGTCCAAAGCCCACTGCCATGTAAAAAATAATGATGAAAAGCGAAAATATCAAAAGTTCAAATTTTTCTGTCAACGATCTGATTTTATTTTGCATACACTCGGTCATCTCTAGCTCTGAACAGTGCAGTTTTGAAAGGTTAGTGAAGGAGTGCTTCAGTCTATTTCCGGATACGCTTAAATTTACAAGATACCCGATTTGGCCGGACTCCCGGAAATTAGACAGGCCGCTAAGGGCGCTCAGAGATGAGAAATTAATTGTGGGGGACCCTAAAACTTATTTTATTTTAACTAAAACAGGCGAACAAAAAGCAGCGGTTGTTTCTAAATTATTAAGACAGGGAAAACTTTTGTAATTTTTTTTAATTCTTATGGAAATTTTTCAATTCAATAATAAAAATTTTTCTAAAATATCCGTAAAATTTTTGGAAAAGATTGCATCAGTAATCGGAATTATTTTTTTACTGATATTTTTTTATATATGTTTTGAGGTTTATATTCCATTAAATCCAGGTTCAAAGGAAACAGTTACTTTCACGGTACAAAAGGGCTGGTCAGATGATGAAATCGCCGTCAATCTGCAAAAATTGGGAATAATAAGAAGCAGTTATTTTTTCAAGTTTTATGCAATAGTGTCTTTAAAGCACTCGCAATTACAGGCAGGCGAATATAGTTTATCTCCCAAAATGTCTGCCTATGAGATAGCAAATAAAATGGCGCAGGGGAACGTGATCAGGGAGAAAATCGTAATTTTGGAAGGATGGGATATAAATGATATCGGAAAATATCTGGAATCGAAGGGGATCTGCAAACAGGATTATTTTGTTTCCCTTGCAAAAAAAGATTATTCCGATGAGTTCAGTTTTTTGGATGACAAGCCGAAAGGTGCCGACCTGCAGGGGTATCTTTTTCCGGACAGCTATGAAGTTTCCCAGGGAGAAAGTTGTGAGGATATATTAAGCAGTATGCTGGCAAATTTTGACCAAAAATTAACATCGGCATTAAGAGCCGAGATCAAAAACCAGAAAAAATCGATTTTTGATATAGTTACAATGGCTTCTTTGCTCGAAAAAGAGGTCATAACCCTGTCCGACAAAGAAATTGTCTCAGGAATTTTGTGGAAAAGAATTTCAATCAGCATGCCTTTGCAATTAGATTCAACGATTATCTATATTACGGGCAATCCGGACATTTCCGTAAAAGATAAACAAATAAATTCTCCTTATAACACTTATAAATATTACGGCTTGCCGAAAGGCCCTATTTCAAATCCCGGCATGGATTCTTTGACCGCCGCTATTTATCCGAAGGCAACAAACTACTGGTATTATTTGACAGATGGAAAAACAATTTTCAGCGAAACTCTTGAGCAGCATAACGCCGCTAAGGCAAAATATCTCAATAGATAACTATTGACAGGGTTTATATAATAGATTAAGATGTAAGATACAATTAATAATAAGCCGCAGACAATAGGCAGCCTATGCATAAATCCTATCGAGGCAAACCAACTAGCTTTTCGCTAGTAGATTGCTGTCTGTGGAGACAGTTTTTTTATGGCATTAACAAAAGCGCAAAAAACAAAACAAATAGACAGCATAAAAGAAAAAGTTTCACAGCAGAAATCTGTGATTTTTGTTGATTTCGCAAAGGTTCCGTCAAAGGATATGTTCAGTTTAAGAAAATCGCTGAAGGAAGCAGGATGCAATTTAAAGATTGCCAAGAAAACACTGGTAAGAATTGCCTTCGGCCAGTCAGGCATTTCCTTCTGGAATAAGATAAAAGCAGTTATTCCCGGGCAATTAGCATTGGTTTTCGGAATTAAGGATGAAATAGCTCCGGCAAGAATTTCAAACCAATTCGGCAAGACCCACGAAAATTTCAAGATTTTAGGAGGAATTTTCGAAAACAGATTCATTGGAAAAGAAAAAGTTTTGGAATTGGCAAGCATACCGCCAAGAAATGAGTTATTGGGCAGATTGGTCGGCTCTATCTACGGCCCGGTGACAGGTTTTGTGAGAGTGTTAGATAAAATAAGAGAAAACAAAATACAAAAATAATTTTCAATTTTCAATTATCAATTTCTATTAAATTTTTAATTTTTAAGATTTATTAGAAATTATAAATTAGAAATTAGAAATTTTAAAATTATGGCAGACGAACAAAAAATAGAAGTGCCAGCTAAATTTGAAAAATTAGTTGGAGAAATAGAAAAAATGCCAGTTGTAGAACTGGCAGAACTTGTAAAAGTTTTGGAGAATAAATTCGGCGTTTCAGCAGCCGCTCCAGTCGCAGTGGCAGCAGCCGCAGCCGCTCCGGTTGAGGAAAAGACATCTTTTAATGTTGAGTTAAAAGAAGTTGGAGCCCAAAAAATTGAGGTTATTAAGGTTGTCAGGGATGTGACTGCAAAGGGACTGAAGGAATCCAAAGATTTAGTCGATGCAGCCGCAGCCGGCACAGCCCAGATAGTTAAAGAGGGAATTAAGAAAGAGGAAGCAGCTGAAATCCAAAAGAAATTTGCAGCCGCAGGAGCAAAAGTTGAGATTAAATAACAATTCGATAAAACAGCCCCGCATTAGCGGGGCTGTTTTATCGTGCGACAATCGTTGACATTTTTATAATTTTTTGTTAATTTATATTTAGTCCTTTTTTCTAACTTTCGGAGGTCAGCACATGGCCAGACCAACAGCGCTGGTGAAGATTTCAGGCGATTTGGTGGACAGAGCAGACGTAATTGAGTGGCTAAGAGAAGTTGCTGCACACAATTTTACTGTCATTCTCGTGGGCGGCGGTGTCAATATAAACCAAGCATTCAAGAATGCAGGTTTTCCGACCGGAAAACACGGTCCTCTCGGCAGAGAAACTCAGAGTCTTAAAGAGCGCCAATTGGCGAGAGATGTCTTGGAAATGAATCAGGAGCTGCTTCAGGATTTACTTGCGGCGCGTGGAATTGTGGCAACGGTAATTATTCCGGTGCTAGACATCGGATCAGTGCTTTGCCACATCAATGGAGATGTTTTTGTCTTAACTGCCTACATTGGTTTTGACAAAATTTTCATCCTGACTCTTTCTGAGCGCGTTGCGGAAAAACAGAAAGAATTAGAAAAATATCCGAAAATACAAGTTATTGGTTTTCCCGAGGAATAGGGAAAACAGCCAGAATCGCGCTGCGCAAAGCGTGATTTTTTGTTGCAAAAGTGGTAAAATTCTTTAATAGGATAAAGGGCACGTAGCTCAGCTGGTTAGAGCGCACCGTTCATTCACCCCGTTAGATATCTATGGGCATTTAGCTCAGCGGTAGAGCGTTCCGTTCACATCGGAAAGGCCATAGGTTCGACCCCTATAATGCCCACAAAAATATCTAACGGGGCAAGTCGGTGAGGTCGTCCCGCAAAGCGGGACTCCCTGAATCGCGACGAGCGAAGCGAGGAGGCGATGCCTTCGGGCAACTTTTCGAGTCCACACGCGCCCACAAATTTTTATGACAATAAACTGGAAAAATAATTTTAAAGAAGGCAAAGAATTAGTTTTAGCCACATCATCGCGGAGCGGAAATCCCAATGCGAATGTTGTAATTTCGTTAGGTTTTTTTCATGATAAATTATTGATTGCAGATTGCCAAATGGTGACTGCGATTAAAAACCTTAAAGAAAATCCCCGGATTTGCGTTATTGGAGGGTATTTTAGAATTAAAGGTCATGTTGAGATTTTTTCTTCGGGGAAATATTTTGAGATGTGCGTTCAGAAAAATAAAGAATATAAGGTTAGAAATGCAGTAGTTATTGAAGTAAAGGAGGTCTTTGATTTAAACAAAGTTAAAATAGTGAACTGATGGCCGGTAATTTTAGAAAACTTTTTTGGACCGAACATTCTAAAATAAAAATGAAACAGTACGGGCTTTCGAAACAAAAGTTGCTGGGCATACTTTACAGGCCGGAACGGAAAGAAAAGGGGATTGTGCTTGGAACCTTAGCCGCGATGAAAACAAACAAAGTTTATTTCAAAACAAAGCAAATAAGCCTGTCTAAGGCTTGGCAAAGGCCGAAAAAAGCCCCGGGAGAAATTTGGTTAATGTATAAAGACGTAAAAGAATCCCTTCGGCACGGCTCAGGGCAGGTTCGAAAAATAATTAGCGCCTGGCGGTATCCGGGGATTTCGAAACCCGGTGAGGAAATACCAATCCCCGAAGACATCCGCCAGGAGTTATTAAATGACAATGAGTTCAAATAAAATTGTAGGTTACATTTTGTTAATTATCGGGGTTTTGTTAATAGTTTTGCCGTTATGGCAGACTTATGGAATTTTTACAGGTAAGGCAATGCCAGCGCAGGTTTTTGTGAGGCCAACTTCCCTAAAAGTAAATCAAAACGTGAGCGCTCTTGATATCCAAGGGCAAATTCAAAACGCTTTGATAAAAGTTTTGCCAGTTGATTTTATAGATAATACTTTGAACCTCGTGACTTGGCTGCTTTTAATATGGATTTTGATTTATGGCGGTGGCAAGATTGCTGAAATTGGTGTAAAATTAATTAAATAATATGGAAATCGCAGAGAAAACTATGTCTGCCGGCGGGCAGAAAAATATTTTTGTAGTGTGGTTATTTTGGCATTTTTATGAAATGCCGAAATTTTTACTGGGAGTTTGGAAAAACTATATTTTATTTGCCCTAAATTATTTTTCAGTTCCACTCTTATTAAAATCGCTTTTTGCTCCGTGGCGCAAATATAAATGGAATTATCCTAAAGGATTTGATGTTGGAGAATTTTTTAGCACCCTTATTTCAAATGCAATTTCCAGAATTTTAGGAGCCTTAGTCAGGATTATCTTAATTGCAGTCGGAATTTTTTTCCAAATTTTTGTTATTTTTGCCGGGCTGATATTTTTTTTGTTATGGATATTGATTCCATTTATTGCAACAGCGGGATTTTATTTTTTTATTAAACAATAGGACTAAGTGTATGCCATTTAATTTTGCTTTAGAAAATACAGAGATTTTTAAGGCAGTAAGAAGGGAAAATTTTCCCTTATTTAAGTTTGCCAAAATTTTAAAGAATGTTTTTTTGATTCTGTTTCTGATTGCATTTTTGCTTGTAGGATTTTCTTTCTTAAATCTTACTTCCGGATATTCTGCAGCAAAAACGCTGGCTTTGTTCCTGTCTCTTTATCTTATTTTTTGGAACATTGATTTGTTTACAGAACTGAAAATTAAAAAGCCGGAAAATAAAATAGATATTTTGAATGCAGCCGCACATCCAGCCAGTTATAATCTGGCAGAATTTTTAAATTTTGAGGCAGCGAAAATTGTTTTAGATTCAATTGATTTTTGTAAAAAGAAGAGAGTTCCAATTAATTCAACTTCGCTCTTTTATTCTGCTGTAAAATTTAGCAAAGATATAAACTTAATTTGCATACGGTTGGGGTTGAATCCTAAAAAGTTGCAGGCTGACATAAAAAATTATTTGGAAAAAATGCAAAAACAGGATATTGCCGGGGATTCATTTTCAGACGACTTTCAAAAAACAATAGAGCTTGCGCTTAAAGTTTCAACCGACAGACAGCACTGTAGTATCGGGGAAAAGGAAATTTTAGTTGCCCTAGCATCAGAAGACGATTTTTTCAAAAAAACTTTGGTTGATTTTAATTTAAAGCCGGAAGATGTCAAGGATTTAACCTTATGGATAGACTCCGCAGAAGATCTGATGGAAAAGAACAGAAAATTTTGGACATACGAAAATTTATTGAGAAAAGGGTCTTTGGGCAAAAATTTTTCATCCGGATATACCATAACTCTAGACAAATTTTCTGTTGACTGGAAAAAAATTGTTTCAAAATGGAAATTCAGGGAAATCATAGGCCATGAAAAAGAAATAGAGGAGACCGAGGTGATTTTGGCTAAATCCAGTCTGGCCAATGTTTTGATTGTCGGAGATGCCGGAACCGGCAGAAAAAGTATAATCCAAGCTCTTGCCCAAAGATGTTATTTAGGGATGTCTTTGCCTCAATTAAATAACAAAAGAGTAGTAGAGCTCGATGCTGTTTTGTTGGCCGCGCGAATACCGGATTTTGAAAAATTGGAATCTGCTTTAGACCAGATGTTTGCGGAGGTTGCTTCGTCGGGGAACGTAATTTTAGTCATTGATGACCTTGAAAATTTTGTCGGGCAAAAAGTACAAAAAGCAGGAGCTTTTGACATATCCGGGATGCTTTCAAAGTACCTGCCGATACCCAGTTTCCAATTCATTGGCATAACATCGTATGAGGGACTCCATAAAAATATAGAAGAGAATCCTTCCTTTGCAAATTTATTTGAAAAGGTTGAGGTTTCGGAGGTTACCGAAGCGGAAACAATAAATATTTTGCAATCAGCTGCTTTAGAATTAGAATATGCGCACAAAATTTTGGTGTTGTATCCGGCCATCCGCGAGATCGTAAATTTGACCGCGCGGTATATGCCTTCTTTGCCTTTTCCTAAAAAAGCCCTGGATGTTTTAGACGAATCGGCTGTTTATGTGCAAAAGTTAAAAGAAAAAGTTGTTTTGCCCCACCACATAGCTGAAATTGTTTCTAAAAAAACCAATATACCAGTCGGTAAAATGGCAGTTAAAGAAAAAGAAGTTTTGCTTAATTTAGAAAATCTGATTCACAGCAGAATTGTAAACCAAGAAGAAGCAGTAAAAGAAATATCAATCGCCATGAGGAGGGCAAGGATGGGAATCAGCTCAAAAACCAGGCCCATGGGGACATTCTTATTTTTAGGTCCTACCGGTGTCGGAAAAACCGAGACCGCAAAAGCGCTGGCCCAAATTTATTTCGGTTCAGAAAAGAAAATGATAACTCTCGATATGTCAGAGTTCCAGGCGATTTCAGATATCCCAAGGCTGATCGGAGCTACTTCGCCCGTAGAAATGCAAGGGCTTTTGACGACTCCTGTCAGGGAAACTCCGTTTTCCCTCATTTTGCTGGATGAAATTGAAAAAGCCCATCCGAATATCTTAAATCTCTTTTTGCAAGTTTTAGATGAGGGGCACATAACAGACGGCCAGGGCAGGAAGGTTGTTTTTGCAAACACGATAATCATATGCACATCAAATGCCGGCGCAGACATGATTTTTAAACAGGTGGAATCCAACCAGGCGTTGGAAAAAGATAAATTATTGAATGCCATCTTCGAAAAAAATATTTTCAGGCCGGAATTTGTAAACCGTTTTGATGCCACTGTAATTTTCCATCCCCTGACAAAAGATAATTTAATGCAGATAGCTCAATTGTCTTTATCGGCGCTCCAGAAAAATTTGAAAGAAAAAGACATCGATTTAAAAATTACCGAGCCTTTGAAAGAAAAGATCGTTGAATTGTCTTACAAGCCGGAATTCGGCGCCAGAGAAATGAGAAGAGTCATCCAGGATAAAGTGGAAAATGCCGTTGCAGAAGCTTTCTTATCCGATAAGATAAAAAAAGGGGATAAAATTGAAGTCAACCCGGAAAATTTTGAGTTGATTGTAAATCCGGCTAAGCAAGGTTAGCATTGTGTTTTATTTTATTGTGCGACAATAAGGTGTTGACAGAATAACTTGTTTTTGCAATAATACATCATATGCAAAATATAGGCGATAAAAAATTAAACCTCCAGCTGAATTTGTTGTTAAGCCTGCTTTTGGTAAGCCAGGAGGTTTTTGATAAAGATAAAAGAATATAAATCAAATATAAATTCTATATCAAAAATCCTCCTGATGGAGGATTTTTGATTTTTACACTCACGCCAAAGTTTTTGAAAATTTTGGCGTGAGTGTAAGGGATAGCACCTTTACAATCTTAGTGTGGCAAACAACCCGATCGAATGAAAGGATTTCGCCATGAACCCGACAGGCAAATACATCCAGTTTCACGGCATTCAACTCAAAGATCGCCAATGGCCGAGCCGGACAACCACGAAAGCACCAAGGTGGTGCAGCGTTGATCTGCGCGATGGGAACCAGGCACTGGCGGTACCTATGACCGTCGAGCAGAAGCTAGAGATGTTTCTAATGCTGGTCAAGTGCGGATTCAAAGAAATTGAAATCGGATTTCCGTCCGCTTCTCCCACAGAATACGGATTTACCCGCCGCTTGATTGAAGGCCGCTTAATCCCGAGCGACGTGACAATACAGGTTCTCACGCAGGCTAGAGATGACCTGATCAGGCGGACAGCAGAGTCTTTGGCTGGCGCAAATAAAGCGACCATCCATTTATACAACTCTACTTCGCCGGCTCAGCGCAAGATCGTTTTTGGATTTGAGAAGCCGCAAGTGGTTGATCTGGCGGCGCAGGGGACAAAGTGGGTCAAGGAGTATGCAGCAGGGCTTCAAGGAACGGAAGTTTCCTTTGAATATTCGCCAGAGAGTTTTTCGGCGACTGAGGTAGACTTCTCCCTCGAGGTTTGCGAGGCGGTAATGGATGTGTGGGGGCCGACGCCTCAACATAAAATAATCCTCAATCTGCCCGATACCGTCCAGATGGCAACTCCGAATGTCCATGCAGACCAGATCGAGTGGTTCTGCCGCAACATGTCCCGGCGCGATTGCGCAGTCATAAGCCTTCATACGCACAATGACCGCGGGACAGGAGTCGCTGCTACAGAACTTGGACTGCTTGCAGGCGCAGAGCGCGTGGAAGGCACGCTTTTCGGAAACGGGGAGCGGACAGGAAATCTGGACATTGTGACGGTGGCGCTTAATTTGTTCAGCCAGGGAATCGATCCGGAATTGGATTTTTCCGATATCGATTCTTTGCGCGAGATATATGAGCGCTGTACCGGGATGAAAGTGCCTCCCCGCCAGCCTTACAGCGGAGAGCTGGTATTTACTGCGTTTTCCGGTTCTCACCAGGACGCAATCCGCAAAGGATTGCGGGCAAGAGACCAAGACGGGAATGCTCCGTGGAATGTGCCCTATCTTTCCATAGATCCTCGGGACATCGGCCGGGAATATAAAGAAGTGATAAGAGTCAACGGGCAATCTGGCAAGGGAGGCATAGCATGGCTTCTGGAAAATGAGTGCGGGCTCCATCTGCCTAAGGATATGCTGCGCGAATTCGGTGCAATAGCGGGCAAGAAAATCGATGCTCTGGGCCGCGAAGTCACATCCGCAGAATTGAAAGCAATGCTTTGGACAGAATATGTTGAGCGCGGTGCTCCTTACTGGCTCGAACACTTTCAGTCCAATACAGAGGCCGACACAGGAATTGGCAAATGCCACTGTCAGTCAGTCGTTGTTTTTGAAGACAGGGATCTTCAGTTGGCTGGAGAAGGTAATGGGCCGATTGATGCATTCGTCCGCTCACTGGAAAAGATTTGCCATGTACGCGTTCTTGATCAAGCTGAACATGCGCTTGGAGCAGGCCAAGAGGCCAGCGCGATTTCTTATATCAAACTTCAATTCCCTGACGGAAGCATGTGTTGGGGAGCGGGAGTAGATACGAACATCGAGCAGGCCTCGATCAAGGCGGTTATAAGTGCCCTTAACAGGGGCAGTAAAGCATAGTTGTTAGAGTGTAAAACCTCAACAGCTGAAGCTTCACTTCGGTGGAGCTTATTTTATTACAAATTTGTGGATAACCCTCATTGTGCGACAATTATCGAAAATTCAACTGTGGATAACTGGTGGAAAAATAGGCCTATTTACGAACAAAATAGGTCTTTGGCCAAAGGTGTTGACTAAGTATCATAAAGTGGACTATAAATAAGATGAAGTGGGAATCTGTGGATAAATGTGGGAGAACTATCAAATCAAGTGAATATCTTTATATATGCTTATCGGCCAATACGAACATACAATTGATAATAAAAAGCGATTAGCTTTGCCTGCAAAATTCAGAGGCGAGCTAGGAGATAAAGTAATAATCACAAGGGGAATTGAGGGCTGTCTTGCCGTTTATACGGAAGCTGAATGGAAAATAATGTCAGACAAGCTGGGAAGCCTGACGATAAGCCAGGCGGAAGCAAGGTCTTTTACCAGAATGATTCTGGCCGGCGCCATGGAAGTATCTTTAGATAAATTAGGAAGAATACTTGTACCGGATTATCTGAAAGATTATGCCGGCCTGAAAAAAAACGTTGTTATATGCGGCTTGTCCAACAGATTAGAAATATGGGACTCTGAAAAATGGGAAACTTATAAAAAAGCAGCGGAAAAAGGAGTTGACGAAATTGTTTCAAAATTAGGAGGTTTAGGAATATAGAAATTGCAGCCGTAATTTATATAATTCCGCATTCGGTCAAAATGAAAATGAATTTTCATTTTTCCCTCATTTGTAATTATGATACACACAGCAGTTCTTAAAAAAGAAGTTTTAGAATATCTGGATCCTAAGCAGAAAGAAAATTTTGTTGATTGTACGATAGGCGAGGGCGGACACACAGAAGATATACTCAAAAGAAATGGACCGGAAGGAAAAGTTTTAGGGATTGATTTAGATCCGCAACAAATTTCAGCAAGCCAATGGCTGGAGGCAATCTTTAAAGATAGGATAGTTTTAGTTAATGATTCTTACACAAATTTAACGGAAATCATTGAAAGAAGGAATTTCGGCCCGGTTAATGGAATTTTATTGGATTTAGGGATGTCGTCAGCGCAGCTGGCAGCCGCGCATAAGGGATTTTCTTTTCAAATAGACCAGGGATTAGACATGAGATATAACGACGAGACAGGCTATCTAACAGCAGAGAAAATTGTGAATGACTGGCCGGAAGAAAAAATTGAGGAAATTTTAAAGGATTACGGTGAAGAAAAGTTCGCCAAAAAGATTGCAAAAAATATCGTAGAGCATCGGAAACTGGGAAGAATTAAAAGTACATTCCAGTTAATAGAAATTATAAAAGACGCAACGCCAAGCGCATATTGGCGGGGGAAAATTCATTATGCGACCAGAACCTTTCAAGCATTAAGAATCGCGGTCAACGATGAATTAGAAAACATTAAAAAAGTCTTGCCTCAGGCTATTTCAATTTTAGCGCCGGAAGGAAGATTAGCAGTAATCTCTTTCCATTCTTTAGAAGATAGGATCATTAAAAATTTTTTAGCAAACGAATCAAAAAAAGGAATAATAAAAATATTAACTAAAAAACCAATAACAGCAAGCAGAGACGAGCTTGGAAAAAATCCTCGGGCGAGATCTGCGAAGCTGAGAGTAGCGGTTAAATTATAGAGATTGCTCCGCAATTTATATAATTAATCGCTCGGTCGATATAACAAACTACTTACTCGAGAAAATAAAAAATAAATTTTCATTTTCTCTCGCTCAGAATTTCTTATATCTCACTCCTTCATAATTATGACAACAGCAACAATAAGTTATCATAGAATACAAAAAAACTTACAAGCTAAAATCAATTCTGTAAGTCTTCCGGAAATAAATTGGAAGGCAGTTTGCTTTATAGGATTTTTTATGAGTTTAGCCTTATTGGTTTTTTATGTCTGGCAGATAAATGACCTGACGCGAGGATCTTATCAGATAAACAGTTATGAAAAGCAGATCAGCAAACTTTCAGATGAAAATAAAAACTTAGAGGTTTCTTTTGCAGAGAGCAGTTTTTTAGGCCAAGCTCTTGAAAAAATACAAGCATTAAATTTTCAAAAAACCACTTCAGTAAAATATATCCAGATTTCAGACAGTTCAGTCGCTACGGTCCAACAAAATAACGTTAGATGAAAAAGTTTACCAATTGGCGCGTAAACACAATTTTAATCTTAATTTTTATTTTCGGGGCAGCTATTATTAGCCGCCTGTTTTTTCTGCAGATTTTAGACCGCAAACTTTATGAGGCGCAAGCTCTTGGCCAGCAGGTTGCTTTTAACAATATTGTAGGTTCCCGCGGCCAGATTTTTTGTGAAAACAGCCAAGAAACGAAAGGCAGCCGGGGATCAGGCGAAGTAAAAAGCTTGGCTATAAATAAAGACAGCTGGACAATCTCTGCAAATCCGAAAGATATTAAAGATAAAGCAGCTTTTGCAGAGGCTCTAAGTAAAAACATTGGCGAGACGCAAGACCAGATACTTTCAGAATTAAATAGCAAAGATTCTTATATTATCTTAAAAAAAAATTTATCAACTGCAGATTTAGATAAAATCAAAGCATTAAATCTCAATGGCTTGTCCTGGCAAAATGTGCCACAAAGATTTTACCCGCAAGGGGAGATGGCGTCCGAGACGATTGGTTTTTTTGGGGGCTCTGGGTCTGGCCAATACGGCGTCGAAGATTACTACGAAGATATTTTAAAAGGCAAATCCGGGGTCCAAGAGGAAAGGTCGGGATTGGATTCCATTTTTTCAAATGACAACCAGATATCTTTAGATGGTTCAGATATATATTTAACAATCGATTATAATATACAATTTCAGGCGGAGGCCCTGTTAAAGCAGGAACAAAAAAAAGATGATATAGACTCTGGCCAGATAATAGTCATGAAACCTGATACTGGAAAGATTTTGGCATTGGCGAATTTTCCCAACTTTGATCCTAATCAATACTCAAAAGAAACAGACTTGAGTATTTTCCAAAACTCCGCTGTGCAAAAACTTTTTGAGCCGGGATCCATAATGAAACCTTTTACAATGGCAGCCGCACTAAACGAGGGCAAAATAACTCCAGACACAACTTATATAGACATGGGCGTTTTGACTTTTGGGTTAAAATCAATACATAACTTTGCTAACGAAATTTACGGCAAACAGACGATGACTCAGGTTTTGGAAAATTCAATCAACACCGGAGCGGTTTTTGCAGAACAACAAATTCCGCACAAAACATTTTTTGGTTATATCGATAAATTTGGGTTTACTTCAAAAACAGGGATTGACCTTCAGGGAGAGGTTTATTCTAAAAATGATAATTTAAAAAATGGGCCAGATTTTAATTTTGCCACGGCTTCTTTTGGACAGGGAATTGGACTGACTCCTATACAAATTGCCAGAGGTTTTTGTGCTATAGCTAATGGGGGAAAATTAGTAAAGCCATATATAGTTGAGAAAATTGTTAACGGGGGAGATGAGACCGATACAAAACCGGAAATATCCCAGCCGATTGTTTCTCAGCAGACAATTTCCCAGCTGAACTCAATGTTAATTAACGTTGCTGATAAGGGTTTTAATGGAGTGGC
Source organism: Candidatus Staskawiczbacteria bacterium (assembly GCA_903845295.1). GTDB lineage: Bacteria > Patescibacteriota > Minisyncoccia > Minisyncoccales > Staskawiczbacteraceae > XYD1-FULL-39-28. The sequence continues at coordinate 54,006 of CAIMWV010000035.1, read as the reverse complement.
AAAAATTCCAGGTTATTATTTGGGCGGTAAAACAGGCACGGCTCAGGTTCCATTAAAAAACGGAAAAGGATATGATTTGGACAAAACCATCCAGAGCTATGTTGGCTATGGCCCGGCTTTCAATCCGCAGTTTTTGATATTGGTAAAATTAGATGATCCAAAAGTTTCCAAGTCAGCCCTTTCAGCAGTTCCTATTTTTAAACAATTAGCACAGTATATTATTAACTATTGGCAGATTCCGCCGGATTATGATGTGAATGCGAAGCAATAAATATTATTTTTCATAAAAAATCGACGCTGAAAGCATCGATTTTTATTTATACTTACAGATAATCGTTTCGAATAAAATTTTTAGCTTTTATACTTGCCAGTATAATTAATCCCTGAAAAGCCGGCTTGAATTTATAAGGGGGAAGAAATCGGTGGCGAAATTATAAAATGCCGCTAGTGCCGGATTTACAAAACCCAGAAAGACCAAGGCAAAACCGATGACGTTTGTTAAAAACCATATTAACATATCGCCCCGGATGACCGACATAGTTTTGCGTCCCAATAAAATCATCTCCGGCAAAAGATTAAGCTTGTCTGTAAAAATTATCGCATCTGCTGTTTCCATCACCACTTCAGTTCCGGCTCCCCCCATTGCAATTCCTATATCAGCCCTCATTAAAGCAGGAGTGTCATTGATTCCATCGCCAATCATAGCCAATTTACCGTCCTTGGCAATTAATTTCTCTAATTCAACTAACTTATCCTCCGGCTTCATTCCTGGTTTTATATCGGAAATCCCCAGTTCCTTTCCGATTTGATCAGCTATATTCTTTGCATCGCCGGTAAACATCGTAATCTTTTCTATGCCGATTTTTCTTAATTTATTAATGCTTTCCTTCGCTTCAGCCCTAGGTATGTCGCGGACTAAAATATACCCGATGACTTTTGAATCTAAAACAACCACATCAACCGGCAAATTCTCTTTTTCAGTCAGCTCTTTTATTTCCTGAAAGAATATAGAATCTTTGGGAATTCTTGCAGCCGATAGGACATCGGAATTCCCAATGATAATTTCGTGAGATTTATATGTTGCAGATGCGCCGGTACCTTTGATAACAGCGAATGATTCGGGATCGGGAATAGTACTGGTGTAATTCATAGCCTCTTTATAAATTGCGCGCCCAGACGGGTGGGCGGATAATTTTTCTGCGATGCCGACGAAAGTCCAAAAATCTTTTGGCGAGATGCCATTCTTGATAACGGTTTTTGCTATATTCAAATCTCCGTAAGTAAGCGTCCCGGTTTTATCAATTACAATTGTTTTAACTCTTGAAAGAACATCCAACCATTCTCCTCCCTTGATGATCATGCCTCTTTTTGCAGCTTTTCCGATTGAAGCGGTAATAGCCAGTGGTATTGCAACAGCCATATCGTCAGCGCAAGCTATTAAAAATAATGAAGCGACATATAAAATGTTATGAGTTATCAGATATGTAATAGCTCCGACGATAAGTACGAACGGCAAGAATACTTTAGCAAAACGATCAGCTATTTTTTCAGAGTGAGATTTATGTTTTGATGCTTCGTTGATAAGTCCGGCGATGCGTTCGATTGTTGAATCTTTGCCAACCCTGGTTGCTTTTATTTTTATTGTACCGTTTATATTAACAGTTGAGCCAAAAACATTATCTGATACATTTTTTTTGACTGGCATAGATTCTCCGGTAATTATAGCTTCGTTTACTGATGCTTCGCCAAAAACGACCACTCCGTCTGTTGGAATTTGTAGTCCTTCTTCCACAACAAGGATATCGCCCTTTTTAATATCTTCTGTCTTAATTTCCTCAATCATCCCGCCCCTCTCTATAAACGCTTTCACCGGCTTTAATTTCATAAGCCTGTCTATTGCCCTGTTTTTCCTGTTTGTCATGTGCCATTCAAGGATATATGCAAATGATAACATTAATATGATAAATGCCGACGAACGGAATTCTCTGGTAATAAACGTGATTATCAATGCGAACGCGTTAAATGTGTCTATGGTAATTTTACCCCTTATCAATGGTAAAACGCCATTTATTAATGGAACGATTGATCCGATTACGGCAATAACCAAGAGGATATTTTTGAATCCAAAAAAGTAATCTAAAAATAATCCAATCAGCACAAAAACTGCTGTTGTATATTCTCTGACAGGTGGCTGGAAGATTTTTTTAAATGTAAAATCCATAATCCGTATTCAATATAAAATAATTGGTGGCCCCAACCAGATTTGAACTGGTGTTACTTGCTTGAGAAGCAAATGTCCTAGACCAGGCTAGACGATGGGGCCAAAATTTATTTTATTATAGAACAAAAACGTTATTTTGTCTATTTTTGTTTAAATAGTTATCCCCATACCGGCAGAGGTATTTTTGTAGTAAAATGTAATAATGTTTAAGGATTTATTTAAAAACTATATTTATCCTATTGCTGTTTTTTCCGGGGGAATGATCGGGGTCGGCTTCTTATCTTTGCCGTATATAGCCCTTCAGACCGGCATCTGGCTGATGCTGTGCTATTTTTTGATTATAACAGCCTTAATTGTTGCGATTAATTTGATTTTTTGCAAACTAAGCTTAAAGACGCCCGATTTCAAAAGATTTCCCGGATTTGTGGGTTATTACTTAGGAAAATGGGGAGGGATTTATGCAATGGTCTCTACAATATTTGCAGTTTTTGGAATACTGCTGGTTTATTTAATAGTCGGTGCGCAATTTCTGACAACTGCGCTTTCACCGGTATTTTCCGGAGATATTTTGACTTATGTACTTATTTATTTTTTGGCAGTCAGCATTATCATATATTTTGACATAAAAGTAATCGAAAGGGTGGAGTTTTGGGTTCTAATCCTGCTTTTTACCGCTCTTTTTTTTATATTTATAGAAGGGTTTTCTCAAATAAAATTAAGCAATATTTTTTTTGCCGGCAATTCAGGTCTCAGCAGTTTTTTTCTGCCGTATGGTACGCTGCTGTTTGCGCTTTGGGGGATCGGGTTGATACCCGAAGTGGAGGAAATGCTTATAGGCCCGAAAGGCCACCCGAAAAAGAGGTTAAAAACTATAATTACAATTTCTACTGTAATAATTTCAGTTTTTTACCTTTTATTTATACTTTTGGTATTAGGAATTTCAGGAAAGCAGACTGACCAGACGGCATTAACCGGATTAAAAGGTTTTTTGCCGGGTGTATTAATCTCAATTTCCCTTCTGCTCGGAGCTTTGGCAACTTTTACCGCCTTTATCACGCAGGGAATTATTTTCAAAAAAACCCTCATGTTTGATTTAAAAATCAAGCATTGGCAGGCGTTTGTAATAACTTGTGTCCCGCCATTAATACTTTTCTTGCTCGGATTAAGATCTTTTGTGCCGTTGGTATCTTTCATAGGCGGCATCCTGCTTGGAATTGACGGAATTTTAATTTTATTGATGTATAAAAAAATTGGCGGCAAGAATATTGTAATTTATCCGTTATCACTGGTTTTTTTACTCGGAGTAATTTACGAGATAGTATATTTCATTAAATAATTTTAATTTTTTATGATTATAGAAATACTCATTTTTTTTGCCGCATGCCTTATCCTTTCATGGCTTAGCGCTGAGCTGATAAAAACTCTTACAGAGATTGCTAAATATTTACGATGGAGAGAATTTATTATTGCTTTTTTCATTTTGGGTTTTGCATCTTCTCTGCCCAATTTGTTTGTTGATTTGAACGCCGCTTTGCGCGGATTGCAGCAGATTTCTTTCGGAGATATTATGGGTGGTAATTTAGTTGACCTATCTCTTGCTATGGCAATAGCGGTTCTGATGTCTAAAAAATTTATTTCCACTGAAAGCAAAATGGTGCAGAGTAGCGCAGTTATGACATCCGTTGTAGCAGTTTTGCCATGGATTCTAGTATTAAGAACAGGCGGGTTAGATAGAATAGACGGGGTAATATTGATTTTTTGTTTTTTTGCTTACGCTTGGTGGCTTTTTTCTGAAGACTCAAGATTTAAAAAAGTTTATGATGACAAATCAATAAAAAATATTGATAAAAAATCACTTTTTGTTTTAGCTTTATTTAAGCTGATTATTATATTGATTACACTCTTAGCGGCCTCTTATGCAGTAATTTATGCAGCCCAATATTTTGCCCAAGCCCTTAATGTTTCCTTGGGCCTGGTAGGTCTTTTGGTTGTTGCTTTAGGGAACTGTTTTCCCGAAACATATTTTGCAGTTATATCTGCCAGAAAAGAGGAAAACTGGATAGTTCTCGGAGATATGATGGCCTCTGTAATAGTTTGCGGAACTCTTGTTTTGGGCATAGTTGCTCTTGCAGCACCATTTAAAATCAAAGATTTTTCTCCGTTTTTCATAGCCAGAATTTTTATGGTAATAGCTTGTATATTTTATCTCCTGTTTATCGCTTCAGGAAAAAAACTGACTAAAAAAGAAGGATTAGCCCTGCTTTCTGTGTATATTGTATTTTTATTAACAGAGATTTTTATTAAATTTTAGATATTTATCAATGATTTTTTCTGAATATACATCAAAAAGCATCGAGGATTCAATGGAATCGCTTGGGGCGCATGAAGAGGGGCTTTCAAAAAAAGAAGTTGTTTTGGCTCAGAAAAAATATGGTTTAAACGAGATAAAATCAAAAAACATCAATACTTGGGAAGTTTTTGTACGGCAATTAAAATCACCCTTTACTTATCTGCTTTTTGGGGCCGCCTTAATCTCATTTTTTGTAGGTGAGAAAACAGATTTTTTTGTTATAGTTATCGTGGTTATTTTAAATATCATGATTGGTTTTTTTCAGGAGTATAAAGCGGAAAGGGCCATTTATTTTTTAAGGAAATTTGTACCGCAAAACGTGAAGGTTTTAAGACAGGGTAGGGAACAAATAATAGATAAAAAAGACCTCGTACCAGGGGACGTAGTTTTATTGGAATCCGGCGACAGGGTGCCAGCTGATTTACGTGTAATAAGTTTAGAGAACTTTTTAATAGACGAATCATCTTTGACAGGAGAGTCTGTCCCCGTGGCTAAAATTTCTGAAGCATTAAAACAAAGCACGGACGAAATTTTTAAAGCCAAAAATATACTTTTTTCTGGTACGTGCGTTATTTCTGGCAAAGCTCATGCGGTTGTAATAGATATTGGTCAAAGTACGGCATTTGGCCAAATTGCCCAAATGGTTTCTTTTGGATCAAGAGAATCCGCTTATGAAAGAGATATAATTTATTTTTGTAAGCTTGTACTAAAAATAGTTTTAGTGACCATAATACTTTTATTTGCTGCAAACCTTTTAATAAAAGGTTTGAGCGATTTTTTTGAGCTGCTTCTTTTTTCGGTCGCATTAATCATAAGCATTCTGCCAGAGGCGCTGCCTGCAGTTGTTACTCTTTCTTTATCAAAAGGAAGCCTGGAAATGGCGAAACAACATGTTGTTGTAAGACGGCTTACTGCCGTTGAAGATTTAGGAAACATCGAGGTGTTGTGCACAGATAAAACAGGGACCTTAACGGAAAATAAGCTTTCTTTAGAAAAAATTGTTTCATCGGATAGAAGGAAGTGCTTATTGTATGGGATTTTAAGTTCCGATGTAAATGACCACAAAGAGTCAATTTTGAATCCTTTTGACTTGGCGCTTTTTGAAAAATCTCCTGAGGATTTTTGGCATGAATATAAAAAATATGAAATGCTTTACGAGCTTCCATTTGATTCTTATAGAATGAGATCTAGTTTTGTAATAAAAGATAAAAAAGGGAACAGGTTTTTGATAGTAAAGGGCGCGCCGGAAATTCTTTTGGATTTGTGTACAAAATTAAGCGACAGATCATCAAAAAAAGAAATTAAAGAAGACGCGCAAAGAGAGGGTGAAGAGGGCAGAAGAGTTTTAGCAGTTGCTTTTAAAAAAATATCAAAAGATAAAGTTACTGCAGAAGATGAAAAGAGCCTGAGCTTCTTGGGGTATTTTGTTTTTGAGGATCCGCTGAAAAAGAGCACCGAAGAAGCGATAAAACTTGCCAAACAATTGGGAGTAAAGGTAAAGGTTATCACTGGAGATTCAAAAGAGGTGGCGGGTTACGTTGCTCACAAAATAAAGTTAATCAGCAAACCAACGGATGTTGTATCAGCAGATGACTTGCAAAAAATGACAACAGAAGAATTCGATGATACCTGCAACGAAAAACAGGTTTTTGCAAGAATATCTCCGCAATTAAAATATAAAATAGTAAAATCTCTTCAGAAAAAATATGATGTCGGATTTTTGGGTGAAGGGATTAACGATGCACCGGCATTAAAAATTGCTAATGTGGCAATCGTTGTTCAATCTGCTTCTGATGTTTCAAGAGAAGTTTCAGACGTTGTGTTATTAAAAAAAGATTTAAAGGTTATCATAGATGGTATTAGATTTGGCAGACAAATCTATTCCAATATTAATAAATATATAAAATGTATGTTGGCCAGTAATTTCGGTAATTTTTATTCTGTAGCAGTAATATCTTTATTCATAAATTATCTGCCAATGCTACCAGTCCAGATTTTGTTAGGAAATCTTCTATCAGATTTCCCGTTAATATCCGTTGCTACAGATTCGGTTGACATAGAAGAGTTGAAAAAACCAAAAATGTATCAGCTAAGTTCTGTTTTACCCTTAATAATGATTTTAGCTTTGATCAGTACTATTTTCGATTTTATTTTCTTTGCAATTTTTTACAAACAGTCACCAGCAAATATACAGACCTTATGGTTCATCGAGAGTATTTTGTCTGAACTAATTTTAATATTTATAATTAGAACAAGGCGCAAATTTTGGAAAGCAAAAAAACCAGGTGCGGCTCTAGTGATGCTTTCGGTGATAGATGGGGTTTTTATAACACTTCTACCATTTTTCACTATTGGCCAGAGAATATTCCACTTTGTTACACCTCCATTTATACCTTTATTGATAGTTTTTGGATTATTGATAGCTTATTCTGTATTAAGCGAAACTACAAAGCTTATTTATTTCCATTATTGGAAACCAAGCGATTCTGTGGTATCTTAGAAACATGGATATATCGACTATTTTATTATTTATAATTACAGCTGGGGTGGTGGTCGCTATTTTTTTATTGCTTAAAAATAAGCCGGAGGTAGAGAAGAAAGAAGAAGGATCTTTGCTCATGTTGCAGCAGCAGTTAAATCAAATTTCCCAGGTTTTAGACTCCAAGCTGTCCGAATCGAGCAAGAGTGTGCAATTTCAGTTCAGCCAATCTACAAAGATTATAGGGGATGTTATGGAGAGACTTACGAAACTTGATGAAACAAATCGGCAAGTGGTAGGGTTTGCCGGCCAGCTCCAAAATTTACAAGATATTTTAAAGAACCCGAAACAAAGGGGAATTTTGGGAGAATATTATTTGGAAACCCTTTTAAAGAATGTTTTACCGCCAGGTACTTACAAAATGCAGTATGCGCTTGGCGTGGATGACAAAACAGGCAAAGACTTGATCGTTGACGCGGCTGTTTTTATAAAAGATAGGATTATTCCTGTTGATTCAAAATTCAGCTTGGAAAATTACAATAGGATAGTGGAGGAAAAAAATCCTGCCGAAAAAGAAAAATTAGAGAAAATTTTTAAGGCAGATTTAAAAATGAGAATTGACGAAACGGCAAAATATGTGAAACCGTCAATGGGAACTATGGATTTTGCTTTAATGTTTATCCCTCATGAGGCGATATACTATGATTTGCTGATAAATGAGGTTGGGGCCGTAAAGGTTAATACGCAGGATTTAGTCCAGTATGCATTTAAAGAAAAACACGTTGTGATTGTTTCGCCGACAACCTTTTTAGCTTATTTGCAAACCATCCTCCAAGGATTGAATTCCCTTAAAATTGAAGAATCAACAAAAGAGATCATAAAAAGGGTTGCAATGCTAAAACGCCACGTATTAAGCCATGCAGATTACATGAAAAAATTGGGGGTCCATCTCAGCAATACAGTTGGTTCATATAATAGTGCCGGCGGCGAATTTGAAAAAATTGATAAAGACGTGGCCAGGCTTACATCGGGCGAAGCAAACATAGAAATAGACGACGTTAACCGTCCGACGCTTGACGATTAGGCATTTTTTTGATAGGATATTATTATATTAAAATTTAAACTAAAATGATTGCAGTAATAAAAACAGGCGGCAAGCAATATCTTGTCCAGCCGGGAGACAAAATAAAGGTGGAAAAATTAGATAAAAAAGAAGGGGAAGAATTTTCTTTTTCAGATGTTTTGTTGGTTGAAAAAAATAGGAAAATTGAGATTGGAAACCCCTTAGTAAAGGATGCAAAAGTTGAAGCGAAAGTTTTGAGCCATGGAAAAGGAGATAAAATAATCATCTACAAATATAAGCCTAAAAAAAGGGAAAGCAGGAAGATCGGCCATAGACAGCCATATACAGAAATAGAAATTACAGGAATTAAATAGTTAAAAGCCCGTAAAAACGGGTTTTTAGTTACGTTGCTTGACAATAAGCGGCGTTTTTTTAAACATTGCTTGATATCTATCGTGGTATAGTATCTGGAGCAGGATGAAGGCTCTAGCTATTGACAAGTTTAATTTAATTTGGTATAATCGAATATCATTAAAATTTAACAAATAACTAGCAATATTTTGTTAGTTTTAAATAATATGACAAAAAGCATCATGAAAAACAAAATTTTAAAAGGAGGTTTTACAACTGTCCTTATTTTAAGCGTTTTAATAATCTCTGCAGCCTTGCCATTAGCGGTAAAAGCAGATAGTCTAGGGGTCACAGTTTCTGTCTCTCCTAACCCTGCCAATGTCGGCCAGACAGTGACATTCACTGCCTCTCCAAGCGGAGGTTCTGGTTCATATACCTACACTTGGTCAGGCTGTCCTGATACAGGTTCTTCAACCTGCCAGACTTCATACCAGAGCGCAGGAAACTATACCGCTTCGGTTTTAGTATCATCTGCCGGACAAGCCGTAACAGGCACAAGATTAGTCACAGTCAACGGACAGCAAGCTAACCCTTTAGGAGTCACTGTAAGCGTTTCTCCCAACCCGGCTAATGTCGGCCAGACAGTGACATTCAGTGCTTCTCCGACCGGCGGTTCAGGTTTTTACACCTACACTTGGTCAGGCTGTCCTGATACAGGTTCTTCAACCTGCCAGACTTCATACCAGAGCGCAGGAAACTATACCGCCTCGGTTTTAGTATCATCTGCCGGACAAGCCGTAACAGGCACAAGATCAGTTACGGTCAATGGAGGAGGCAATATTGTATGCAGTTCCAGTTCTCAATGCGGAACCAACGGAGTTGTAGGCGGATTATTTTGCCAGGGAAACAGTGTTTATCAAAATTATATCACTTATACCTGTAATAATCCCGGAACAGTATCCAGCTTTTGTTCAAATTCAACGACATCTCAATTGCAAACAACCTGTAACGGAAACCAAACTTGCCAAAACGGCGCTTGCGTAAACAATGGTAATATTATATGCAGCTCTGATTCTCAGTGCGGAACCAATGGACTTGTAGGCGGGTTATTTTGCCAGGGAAACAGTGTTTATCAGAATTATATTAATTATACCTGTCATTATCCCGGAACAGTATCTAGTTTTTGTTCAAACTCAACAACATCTCAATTGCAAACAACCTGTACCGGAAATCAGGTATGTACTAATGGCAGCTGTACAAATAATTGCACTCCAAACTACCAGCAAAGATGCTTCGGTAGCAACCTTTATTGGTATGACTCATGCGGCAATCAGGGAAACTTTATCCAATACTGTGCAAACGGATGTTCAAACGGCGCTTGTTTAAATAACAACTGCACCCCGAATGCCCAACAGAGATGTTCAGGCAATAGCCTTTATTGGTATGACTCATGCGGAAACCAAGGTAATCTAATCCAGTACTGTGCAAACGGATGCTCAAACGGCGCTTGTATAAACAACAACTGTACTTCAAACTACCAACAGAGGTGTTCAGGCAACAGTCTCTACTGGTATGATTCATGCGGAAACCAACAGAATCTTATCCAATACTGTGCAAACGGATGCTACAACAATGCGTGCCAGAATAGTAATATCACAGACCCTTTGACTGTGGCTAAAACAGTCAAAAATCTTACTACCGGTTCAGGATTTTCAACTTCAACCTACGCCAGTCCTTCAGATATGCTGATGTTTATGATAACTTTGCGGGCAACCGGAAACCAGGACGTACAAAATGTGTTCGTCAGGGATACGCTTCCGTCAGACCTTATCTACAATAATCAGCTGATTGTCGCTTGCACGGGCAATAACAGCAATTGCAATAACAATAATTACAATTATTCAGGAAGCATCACATCAGGCATAAGCTTGAATACAATATATGCCGGCCAGACAGTGACAATAACATATCAGGCGCAGGTAGCTTCAGCTCAAAACTTTTCATACGGAACCACTACCGTAAATAATAATGTTTCCGTGACAAGTTCTACATATGGATATACTCCTACAGCCAGCGCAACAGTTTTTGTCACAAGATCAACGGTACTCGGAGCGGTACTCGGAGCCAGCACAGTTTCAACCGGTTTAACCAATAACTTCTGGGTGGATTCATTCTTCTTGCCATTGCTGATAACTTTAATCGGCCTTTGGATGTGGAGATCCGGAATGTTTTACGGAATTGAAAAATGGCTGGACAATAAGAAAAAAATTCGCAGAGGTTATAAAGCAGAGAAAGAGCTTTCGGCCAGAATAGCCCAAATACAAAAGTTAGGAAACTAGATGAAATAAAAAGCAAAAGGGCGTTGTTAAAACGCCTTTTTGCTTGTATAGTAAATTCATGATACACGAAGAATTCGAACAATTAGTAAAAGAGGGGATAGATGCTATTGATGAAAAATTCCTGGAGAAACTAAAGAACGTGGAAATAGTTGTGGAAGATGATCCAACTCCTTTCCAAACAGAAAAATTGAAACTCCGCGGAGCGTTACTTTTTGGATTATATGAAGGAGTTCCGCAAACAAAAAGGGAACAGTATGGCCAGGTTTTGCCTGATAAAATAACAATCTTTAAAAATCCGATTGAGAAAGTTTTTTCCAGCAGAGATGATATAAAAAAAGCCGTTAAAGACACGGTCTGGCATGAAATAGCCCATCACTTCGGCATGGACGAGCATAGGGTCCGCCAAGCAGAAAAGAAGAAAAGAAAGTAATTTCTATTGTGCGACAAATTAAGAAATAAAAAAATACGGTAAAAAACGTGATTTTTTATTTTCTTCCTTCGAGGGCGGATTCAAGAGTCTCTTCGTCAGCGTATTCGAGTTCACCTCCGACAGGAATTCCTTTTGCCAAATGAGTTATCTTAAAGGCAGGCGAAGGGTTTACTTCTTTTATTGTGGATTCGACTAAAACAGATGTCGTTCTTCCTTCCGGCGTTGGGTTTAGGGCAACTATTATTTCTGAAAAATTATTACCCCTGATTCTTTTTTTTAATTCTTCAATCCTTAATTGGCTCATATCTTCCTTTCTCATCGTTGCCACTGTTCCGCCCAGAATAAAATACAGCCCGTTATATTTTTTAGTGCTTTCAATTGACAGCAAGTCGGTTTCTTTTTCAACTATGCAAAGCAAATTTTTATTTCTTGATGGATTCTGGCAAATCGGGCATAGCAGGCCGTTACCTTTACCCTGAGCCGTGTCGAAGGGCTCAAATGGATTAAAACAAAGTTGGCATAGTTTTATTTTGTTTTTTAATTCAATAATCGCGCTGGTAAGTTCGTCTATTCTTTCTTTGGGCAGTTTCATCAGATAGTAAACAAAACGGCCGGCTGTCCTTGAGCCAACCGTCGGAAATTTTTTAAAAATATTTATTAGTTTATCAATTGAATCCATTTTATGACTGTTCGCTTAGCAATATTTATCCAACTTCGCCGGTTTCCGGCGAATATTCGTTTTTATCTAAGTTTCTAAAACTTACTCTGTGTTCGTCGAAATATAATTCTATGCCTCCAGTCGGTCCGTTTCTGTGTTTTTCAATAAACACTTTCGCGATGTTTTTACTCAATGAGTTTTCGTTATATTTGTCTTCTCTGTAAATCATTAGTACAACGTCAGCGTCCTGTTCAATAGCTCCTGATTCTCTCAAATCAGCTAATCTTGGGATTTGCGGAACACGAGCCTCAACTGCGCGGGATAGCTGGCTAAGCACAAGAACCGGCACATTTAATTCTTTAGCCAGCATTTTTAAGGCCCTGGAGTTTTCTGTTACCTGTTGCACGGCTGACTGAAATCTATTCATTGGCTCCATTAATTGCAGATAATCTATAACAATCAATGACAAACCTTTATTCGCCTGCAATCTGCGTGCCATAGCTCTTATTTGCAGAATATTTACGGATCCTGCGTCGTCAATATACAAAGGCGCCTCAGATAAGCTTCCCATTGCGTGTTGTAGTCTTGAATAATCGTCTGACGTAAGCCGGCCGTTTCTTAAATTCCATAAATTAATGTTTGCCGTAGAGGCCAAAAGTCTGTCAGCCAGCTGGTCTTTAGACATTTCAAGGCTGAAAAGTCCGACTGGTTCGTTTTTAAGAACTGCCACATTTCTGGCAATATCTAAAGCCAGTGAAGTTTTTCCCATTGAAGGCCTGGCTGCCAAAATTACTAAATCAGATTTCTGGAGGCCTCCTAAAATTTTATCTAAGTCAGTAAAGCCGGTGGCAACTCCGCGCATTTTCCCCTGATTTTTAGAAAGATCGTCTAATCTTTCAAAAGTGTCCGAGAGTATATCTTTTATCGGCAAAAAGGTCTGGGTTAATGATCTTTGTCCGATTCCAAAAACAGTTTTTTCGGCCTTGTCCAATAAAACATCAACTTCTTCTGATTCATCAAAAGCAGACAAGCCGATTTCCTGTGAAGCTGAAATCAAGTCCCTTAAAATCTTTTTTTCTCTTACAATTTTTGCGTAATTGGAAACATGGGTTGCGGTTGGAACTGTATTTATTAAAGAGGTTAAATATGCCGACCCTCCGATGCTTTCTAATTTATTTCTTTCTTTCAATCTGGCTGAAACCGAAAGTATGTCGATTGGGTTTGACCTTTCATAAAGGTCAGCCATTGCCTGGTAAATATCCTGGTGGATGCCTTTATAAAAATCCTCGGCTTTTATAAAATCGATTACTTTGACAATTGCGTCTTTGTCCAACATCAAGCACCCCAGCAGGCATTCTTCTGCTTCATTATTCTGCGGAGGAAGTTTTTCCGTTAATTCTTTAGCCATGATAATACTATATCTTATACATCTTGCATAGCAAAAGCAAGTAAATTATGCAATAGATTTAATGGCGGGGCCGTCTTTTGTGTCTTCTACGGTAAATCCTTGCTTTTCAATCTGTAATCGTGTTTGGTCGGCTTTTTGCCATTCCTTGTTTTTTCGGTGAAGTTCTCTTTCTTTGACCAGTTTTTTTATTTCAGCAGGGATGGCTTTATTTACTTTTTCGAAATTAATAATTCCGAAAATTTTATCAATCTCCCGGAAAAATTTGTAAATATCGCCGGCTTGTTTTTTTGAGATCAGATCCTTGTCTAAATGTGCATTTGTCTTGTTGATAAATTCAAACATTACGGCGAATGCCCTTGGAGTGTTGAAATCATCGTCTAATTCTTTATAGAAGTTTTCCTTTAACTTTTTAATTTCTGAAGTTACTTCTTTTGACGGTTTGGCTGATTTTACGGATTTTATCTTTCTTAAAAATTCTTCAATTTTCTCAACTGCCGATTTCACTTCTATCATCAGGGACTCAGAATAGTCGATCGGCGCGCGCCATAAATTTTTAACAACAAAAAACCTTAAATAGTTGGCCGGGCATCTTTTCAATAAATCGCTTATCGTAATAAAATTTCCCAGGGATTTGGACATTTTTTGGCCGCTGACAGTTAAAAATCCTACATGCATCCAGTATTTTACCAGTGGCGATTTGCCTGAGACAGCTTCCATTTGCGCTATTTCCGCCTCATGGTGGGGGAATATCAAATCTCTGGCCGCTCCGTGTATGTCATATTGCGGCCCAAAAAACTTTTCTGTAATTGCGGTATCTTCTATGTGCCAGCCTGGTCTCCCTTTGCCGAAAGGAGCGGGCCAAGACAGTCCTGATTCTTCAGTGAATTTCCACAGGCAAAAATCGCCTCTGTTTTTTTTGTCTTTACTGTAGTCTATCCTGGTAACAGCATCCTCTGCTTCAAGGGCTGTCCTGCCGGCGAGTTTGCCGTAGTTTTTAAATTTAGCAATATTGTAATAGATTCCGTCGCCTTCAATTTTATAGGCATAACCTTTATCCTGGAGTCTTTGCACCTGGCTGATTATTTCTTTTATATAGCTCGTAGCCTCGGCATATTTTGAAACGCTGTCTACTCCCAGAAGCTTCATATCCTTCAAATACTCTTTTTCAAAGGCCACTGCCAGATCTTTAGGCGAAACATCCTTTTCCCTTGCGCGGGCTATAATTTTGTCATCTAAATCGGTTATATTCTGCAAATAAAAAACATTAAAGCCGATGTGCCTCAGATATTTTACGAATGAATCAAAAATAATATAATTTCTGGCGTGTCCCAAATGGGAATAATCATAGACGGTGGGTCCGCAGACAAAAAGGTTAACTTTCTTGCCCTTGATGGGTTTGAATAAGTCTTTTTTGCCGGAAAGCGTATTATATATTTTTAAATTTGACATATCCTTTATTTTTTAATTCTAATATTCTTGTAAAAATGCTCAAAAGAGAAAAAATCAGAGAAATCCATAAAATATCAATAAAAAAGACAGACGGTGTGTTCGGCCAAACTATTAAAAGCGCAACGAACACGATCGACAATAAAACCATTTTAGTCTTGCCAAAAATGTTTATGTTTACACGCGCCTCTTTTGATTTATAAAATACAGAAACAAGCGCGCCAGCCACTTCTGCTAAAAGCAGGAGTAAAAGCAGCCATTTTTGATCTCCATACAAGCTGTAAACCGCTATAGGAACAATTAAAACCCTGTCAGCTATCGGATCTAGCATGGTGCCAAGCTCAGTTATCTTATTCAGGCCCCTTGCAACAGAACCGTCGAAAAGATCTGTTAAGGCCCCCGCACAAAATAAAGAAATTATTAGGAGCTTATTTTCTATGCCAAAAAAGAACAGCAAGATAAACAACGATAAGCCTATGACAACCCTTGCATATGTTAAATGGTTTGGAGAGATTTTTTTAGGCCAGCATGGTTTTATAAAAAGAAAAAGCAACTCGTCCCTATAATGGTCGATTTTTTCCAGGAAATCTTTAAAATCATTTAATAAATTTTTCATACGCTCAGTATAGCAAATCATAACAAATTTTCCTATATTTGTTAATAGTGGTTTATTTGTGGTAAACTTATTTTAATAAAGATGAAAAAATTAGATATAATTTTAGCTATTATTTGCGGATTGGCAGTTTCATGGATAGCAGCAGATTTTTTTAAAAAATATTGGTTGATTTTTTTTATTGTTTTGCCGGTGCTTTCGGTAATCGGCTTGTGGCTGGTTGATTTGATAGGAAGAAAATATTTATTTGTGCATCAGGTCGGAAAATTTGTTTTAGCCGGAGCGTTTGCTGATGTTGTTGATATAAAAGTTTTTCAATTTTTATTTTTATTTATTCCATTTCCGCTCCCTTTAAAAGCAGTTTCATTTATAGTCGCAACTTTTGTAAAATATTTTTCCGACAAGCACTGGACATTTGAAAAGCACGAAAGAGAGGACATGCATAAAGAAATGGCGAAATTTTTTATGGTTGCAATGGTCGGTTTATTTATAAATGTCATTTTATTCTATTTTTTAGGCAAGATAAAAATTGGAATTCCGGCAAAACTTTGGGTAGAATTAAGTATAATACTCGCAGCCATAGGAGCCGGAACATGGAATTTTTTAGGATATAAGTTCATAGTTTTCAAGAAATAGAAATAACAAATAGACAAAATGGATGATAACTATAAACATCATAAACTGCTCGCACCCTTCATATAAAAAAATATAGAAGGCTGTAAATTTATAGTATTTAAAAAATAATATGAACAATCTAGTATTATACAGAAAATATCGGCCGCAGACGTTTGGCGAAGTTATCGGGCAAGAGCATGTGGTCAAGACACTGACTAACTCTATAAAAGGAAACAATATTTCCCATGCTTATTTGTTTTCCGGCCCGAGGGGGAGCGGGAAGACAACAATTGCCAGAATTTTTGCTAAAACTATAAATTGCGAAAGCCCGGCTTCCGCGGAGCCGTGCAATAAATGTTCTTCTTGTTTGGAAATTATGGCCGGAAAATCAATGGATTTGATTGAAATTGATGCAGCTTCGCACACCGGAGTAGATGACGTCAGGGAATTGATTGAGGGAATAAAATTTACGCCGATAAAATCAAAATACAAAATATTCATAATTGACGAATGCCATCAGTTAAGCAAGCCTGCCTTTAATGCGCTTTTAAAAACCCTTGAAGAGCCGCCGGCCCATGCAATTTTTATTTTGGCTACAACGGAATTGCATAAAGTTTTGCCGACTATTTTATCAAGATGCCAGAAGTTTGATTTTAAGCGCCTGCAGGTGCCGGAAATCATAAAAAAATTGGAATTTATATCTAAAAAAGAAAATGTAAAATTTGACGACTCGGCATTGTCCTTAATTGCCCTGAATTCGCGCGGATCTTTTAGGGATGCGGAATCTTTGTTAGATGAGTGCCTGAGTTTTGGAGAGCGGGGTTTGATAAAAACCGAGGACATAAAAGAGCTGCTGGGAATTGTTGAGGTTGGAGAAATTTCCCGCTTCGTTGATTGTCTCATTTCTAAAAACACGAAAGATGCGATTATGTTTTTAAATTCAATAGTGGATAACGGCGTTGATTTGCAGGAATTTACCAAAACATTGGTTTTTTATCTCCGCCAGGAGCTGCTTTTGAAAATAAATCCAAATTTCCTGAATCTGCAGAGTTCAGGACTGTCACATCAGGAGCTTGAGAAAATGAAAGGGCAAACATCCAGTCTGGCCCAAAAAGACCTGCAGAATATGCTGGAGTTCTTCATTGATGCAGAAAATAAGATTAAATATTCGGCTGTTCCTCAATTGCCGCTTGAATTGGCAGTAATAAACATCACTCATATTACCTGATATTAATCGACATTTTAAAATGTTGCTTAATATCCATTGTGCGACAATTCTTTTCGTGATACATATCACGATTTTTTTATACACAGGTTGCATTATTGACATTGTGGTATAATGATAGAATAATATTTATTTTTAACAGCCCCTTATATATTTTCTATATGAAGGGTGCAAAAAAATATGTTGGAACAACAATTAGTAGATTATATAAAAAAAGCAAGGCAGGCCGGTCAAAGCGAAGATCAGACCCGTACTTTGTTATACAAAAACGGATGGACGGAAGCAGAGGTCAATGATGCCCTTGCATCTTTAACCCAACCTCAACCACAACCTCAGCCGCAACCGCAAATCCAGCCCCAAGCGCAGCAACAGCCCCAATATCAGCCCAAACCTCAGCCTCAGCCGACACAATCTCAGCCACAGGTGCAACCGCGACCACAGCAACCACAGCAACAAACACAAGCTCAACCACAACCTCAGCCGCAACCGCAAATCCAGCAATCACCGCAAGCTAATATTCCAGGGACAAGAAAATCTCATTTAGTTTTAAAACTTTTATTGGTTTTGATTGTTGTTGTTTTCTTGTGCGGGGCGGGATATTTGGTTGTGACCCAGACAGATCTGCTTAATAAAATCATTCCGACGCAAACAAAGAGTAACGAGAATACAAGTCCCGCTGCAACTGCCAATAATTTTGTAGAGCCAGCTTTCGCTAAATATAGCCTAGAAAGCACAAAGTATACCCCGGCAATTCCAAATTACCAGTTGTCTTTAAGCGAATTAACTAACCTTAATAATTTCCAAAAGACCAGCGGAAATTTTTCAACGGCAGAAACGAATTCCTTAACAACAGATAATTTTTTTATCACAAGAAATAATGATAAATTTTATTCAAGCGATACAAGCAGCCAAAATGCCAGAAGAAATGACGATTGGACAACTTTATACGGTGCGATAGGCGGGGGATACGCCGATTATGAGCGACAGCCGCAAAATTCTGTTTTTGTCACCACTGACTTTTTAACACATACCTACCATAAATTAATCGATGAAGAATTTTCATATATTGAAGAAAACAATTTTTATCCGACGCTCGACGAATTAAGCAAAAATTTATTGAAACAATCCGCCGGCGCTTATTCAGGCACAACGGATCAAAATCAAAAAGACAGTTATGAACGCTTGTCTTCATACTTTTTGGTGACTTCATCAATTTTAGAGAATGCAACGGCTGATTACAATAAATTTAAACAGGCAAATTTTGTGGATGATTCAAAATCAGACACAAAAGCCGCTGTTTTGGCATTAACAGATTCCTTGGCAAAATCAAATAATGTTTCAGACAACGCCAAAAATATTGCAAAGCAGGAAATCACATTAATTTTTGATGCAAATCAACCGGCCCCGTCGCCTTTAATGGGCAAATATCAGCCCGATATGTCGGAAGATTATACCCAATTTGGCCCGCGGAGCCACTATACAAAAAATGTGATACTCAGAGATTATTTCAGGGCAATGATGTTTTATGGCAGGATGAATTTTTTACTGAAGAGCCCGGAATTAACCCGAGATGCGGCAAATATCACCCAGCTTCTTTCTACGGATGAACTGAAACAATGGGAATCAATTTACCAGCCGACAACATTCTTTGTCGGCAAATCAGATGACCTGACGGTTTACGAATATAATCAGGCAGAAACAAAAACAGGATTTACAATCTCTGATGAAAGTGATTCTGCCGTTAATAAATTGCAGGATGAATTGCTGACCTACCCGAATCCGCAGATAATGTCTTCTGTAATCGTTTCAAACAGTGTGACCAGCACAACAAAAGAGGATTTGCAAAAAACAACAAAGGGATTCAGATTTATGGGCCAGAGATTTACGCCAGATGCTTTCATATTTTCGACCTTGACGCAAGGTGATGAAACTCCTGACCCGGCGACAGGCCAAAAATTGCCGAGTATGCCTACCGCTTTAATGGTTTCTACCTTGATGGGCAGCAAAGAATCGGCTGCGCTCTTAGACGCCTGGATAAAAGATAACGCGCCGAATTCCGATAAGGTTTTAGCAAACAGAATGGCAACTCTGCAGGATTATTTTAATAAAACAACCCAGCAGCAATGGACTCAAAATATATACTGGTCATGGCTTTATACGATAAAATCATTATTTACGGACAGCATCACTAAAACAGGATACCCGATGTTTGTAAAATCTGAAGATTGGGACAAAAAAACCTTGCAGACATTTTTGGGCTCGTGGACTGAGCTAAAACACGATACTCTGCTTTATGCAAAACAAAGTTATGCTGAGCTGGGCGCCGGAGGGCCTGGCCAAACTCCGCCGCCAAATCCTGTTCCAAAAGGATATGTTGAACCGAATGTGGTATTTTTTGATCGGTTGATATCGCTGGTAAATTTAACGGACGATGGTTTAAAGCAATTTGGAATATTGCCGAGCAATTTTGAATCGCGCAATACTACATTTTTGGATTCTTTGAAGTTTTACAGGACAATTGCAGTTTCAGAATTGCAAAATACAAAAATAAGCGATGACGATTTTGAAAAACTAAGATTAAGCGCAGGCCAATTAGACCAAATTTTGCAGGCGCCGGACTCGCAGGTTTCACTGGAAAGTAACGCCAGGTCCGCTGTAATTGCTGATGTACATACTGATGCAAAAAAGGGCCAGATACTTTACGAGGCGGACGGCATTCCAAATTATATCTATGTTGCAGTTAAAGATGCCAACGGCACGCGCTTGACCAAAGGACTTGTTTATTCATATTATGAGTTCACGGGGCCTCTGGCAAAGAGATATACGGACCAGACCTGGCAAGGGTGGGAATATTCCAGCGCGCCGCAAAAATTGCAAATGCCATGGTGGAACAAAGATTTGGTGAAATAACCTTAATATCAGCATTAATAACTCTGGCCGTTGTTATTTTAATAACAACGGCTGGTGTTTTTTTTGTTAAGAATTATCAAGGCAACCCAAGGAGTGTGTTTCAAATTAAGAAGCAGACCTTTTTAGCCAGTGTTTTCAATAATCCCGAGGAATATAAAGATGTCTTTTCGAAATTGAAAAATCCGGCGCAGGAGGCCAATGCCGATGCCGGAATAATTTCACATCATTTTCTGGCAAAACAATTAATCGCCGATTTTTATAATAGGATTGGCAGCGATAAAATTTTAACTGTTTTTTTAGTTTCCCCTGACCATTACAATAATTATTTCAAGCCGGAAACAATTGCTTACACAAGTTATCTTGATTGGACTACGCCATTCGGCCAACTACAGACAGACTGCAATTCAGTTAAATCTTTGTTAGATAACGGAGGAGTCGAAACAAAAGATTCTGTTTTGGGCCTTGAACACGGGATTTATGTAGAGATACCATTTGTTAAAAAGTTTTTTCCAAATGCAAAAATTGTGCCGCTAGTATTAAGGAATAATTTGCCCTATGCTGATTTTTTAGATTTAGGGAGGGAAATCAAAAAAATATCGCATAACAGCTCTATTTTAATAGTCAGCAGTGATTTTTCCCATGATTCGTCTGTAGAGGAGGCAAAAGCAAATGACAAAAAAAGCACAGATGCATTGGATAATTTAAACGCAGATGACATCAATCAAGTTACGAATGATTGCAAACAATGCCTTGCAACATTGAGAGGATTTTTAACGGGGAACCAAGATAATTTTACCATTGTTGATAATAAAAATTCTTTTGACGTATCCGGCGAAGATGAAAATTCAGTGACAAGCTATGTGTCCGGCTATTATGCAAAAAAAGATTATGCGCAAATTTTATTCGTTGGTGATTTGATGTTTGACCGCGGAATAAGATATTATGCAAAAAATAACGGCGGCAATGAATTTATTTTTGATAAAATATCTCCATTGCTTTCAGATAATGATTTAGTCGTTGCAAACCTTGAGGGCCCCATCACAGATAATAAATCAATTAGCTCCGGAACAATTCCGGGCAGTATAGACAATTATTTTTTTACCTTTGACCCTAGCCTAGCCGGAACCCTTTTTATGGAAAATATCAGATTAGTTGATCTGGGAAATAATCATATTTTAAATTTTGGCCAAGAAGGCTTGAATTCTACGGAAAAATATTTGAGCGGCGCCAACGTTGATTATTTTGGCGAACCAGGCGGGGAAAAGAGCGCGGTTGAAGATATAGGAGGCATTAAAATTGCATTTGTAAGTTATAACGAATTTTCAGGCAACGATATTGGCGATGAACAAAAAGCTACGATCAACGAGATAAAGAAAATAAAATCTGAGTCAGATATTGTGGTTGTGTTCAGCCACTGGGGAGTAGAATACTCTTTAACGCCTACAGATGGACAAGAGGAGCTGGCCCGCCAATTTATAGACGCGGGATCAGATTTGGTTGTTGGCGCCCATCCGCATGTGATAGAAGGCCCGGGGGGTGTCCCGGAGGTTTATAACGGCAAGAGAATTTATTATTCTCTTGGAAACTTTATTTTTGACCAATACTTTAATGAAAATGTACGTAACGGGCTCGGGTTGACGGTAAAAATTGATAAAACAACCAAGCAACTAGATTTTTCAGAAGAAAATTTTTATCTGCAATCTGGCGGCCAAACAATTGAAAAATCTGGAAAAAAATGATATTATAAAAAAGAATCTTTCAGTAGTGAATCTATTATTGCGGGATCGTCTAACTTGCCCCGCCAAATTTAAATTGATGAATTGTAATCTTTATATTCTTGAAAATGACAAAGGAAAACATTATGTAGGGATTACAAAGTTAGACCCGAAAAAGCGTTTGTTGAAACACAATCGCGGGGAAGTATATTCGACTAAACTTGGCACTCTATGGAGCATAATTTATTTTCAAGAATATAAAGATTACGGGAAAGCTAGGCAAAGAGAAAAGCAAATCAAAAGTTGGCATGGCGGTGCCACATTAAAAAGGTTTTTGAGCAAAGCTGCGGGATCGTCTAATGGTAGGACATGGCCCTTTGAAGGCTAGTATCTTGGTTCGAATCCAAGTCCCGCAGCTTTGCTCAAAAGTAAAGATAAATTTGGCGGGGTGAAGTAGACATGGCCCTTTGAAGGCTAGTACCTTGGTTAGAATCAAAGCCTGCCGGCAGGCAGGTCCCGCAGCAAATTCCATTGTGCGACAAAGCCACCTTTGATTAAGGTGGCTTTTTTGATAGATAAAGGGATAATTGTCAAGATATTTATGTAATACACAATTGACAATGGTCAAAAATAAGATTATTATATAAGGACTGGGGACTGGCAAAAACCAGTAACTTTGCGCATTGTGCGTAGAGTATGGTTCGTTGAAGGAGGGTGCTGATGAATAAACCGCTTTTAGGTCTCTGTGCAGGAGTGGCCATGTTGTTGTTTTTTTTGGTGCTGGCGCTTTTTGCGCTGGTAAGGAAAGAAATAGCAGTCGGCCTTTTGTACGCCGGCATTGGGTGCATCGCCTTTATGGCTGCAGTGCTTTATCTGATTGCCGCCACCTGCCACCGGCGTGAAAGGCGCGAAAAAATCATTCCTTGCAGAAATTGCGGGAGCGGTTTCATCCAGTTGACCCCAAACATTGAGGTTTGCCCGGATTGCGTTTCAGGCAGCCCGAAATAGCGGTTTCTCCGAGAATTCAAAGCTGGAACAGAGACGTGTTCAGCAGTATGGAGCAGGATTTTCTGCTTCTTTTTTTTGCAATTTTAATCAAACCTTTACAAAACTTTTGTATTTTTGAAATATGTGGTATAATAAAACTCATAAAAAATAATTTCATATATTTTATGTCAATCGAATCAGGAAAATTTAATACAGAGCCGGGGGGAGAGATAGCAACATTAGAAGAAGGTGGGACAGCCGGCGAATCCGGCGAGCCAACCGGTGTGGCAGAAAGTCCAGAACAGTCCGGACAGCAGGCAAAAAATGAAACAAAAAGAATCAAACCCGGATCTAAATCAAGCAGTAAAATGAGACTAAAACCCCATCGTAAGGAAACTGAAGAACTTTATGAAAAACTTGCCAATGTAGACTGGGTAACAGAAACTCCGCAAAATGCTGCGCCGGAAATAAAAAATCCGAAAAACGAAACCACAGAAGACCTCCCCGAGGGGGATATTGCAAGCGGAATCAATTTAAATGAGGATGTTTCAAAAATGGGCCCGGGAGAACCACTATATATCCCATTGAAGGAACAGAAGGTTCAAGAACCCAATATTTTTGATAAAATGAGAATTAGTATACGCGATAGCATACGTAAGTTTTTAAAGATCC
This sequence comes from Candidatus Staskawiczbacteria bacterium, assembly GCA_903845295.1. Classification (GTDB taxonomy): domain Bacteria; phylum Patescibacteriota; class Minisyncoccia; order Minisyncoccales; family Staskawiczbacteraceae; genus XYD1-FULL-39-28. The sequence goes on along the minus strand of CAIMWV010000035.1, from coordinate 30,524 downwards.
CGGGGAAGGTGCCAAGATCCTATTCCGAATCAAGCAGTAAAAGGGAAAAAACTGAGACTATGCAAAAATAGTGCCATAGCTAGGCATTAATGCCTCTTAGCTAGACCTTGCATATTTAAATAAAGAGAAACACCCCTTTAAGGGTGTTTTTTGTATAAAATTTACCTTATTGATTTGTACCCTCCGGGAAATCCATGCGGAGATAAAACAATCTGCCATAACTGGAGATCTCTCGCCCGGAAAGCTCCGGCGTAAGACAAAAGATAATAATTCCACATCCGGTAAAACCGTTGGTCATATTTACTTTTTAATTTCGGCCAGGCTTTCTCAAAGTTTTCATGCCAAGACATTAAAGTTTTATTGTAGTCGGCGCCAAAATTATGGACATCTTCTATCATAAACAAATTTTCAACGTCTGAGGCAATTTGTTTTAAAGAGGGGAGCTTGCCGTTTGGAAATATATATTTGTTTACCCACGGGTCTGTACCAGCGCTGGTTTTTTGGCTTCCGATTGTGTGAAGCAAAAAAAGCCCGTCTTTTTTCAGGCAATTTTTTGCTATTTCAAAAAATGTTTTATAATTTTTCGGTCCGACATGCTCAAACATCCCGATTGAAACAATGTGGCTGAATTTCCTTTGTATTGAAGGTTTATTTAATTCTCGGTAATCCTGCAGCCTGAATTCTACCGGCAGGCCTTTGCATATTTTTTCTGCCATTTTAATTTGTTCTCTTGAGACGGTGATTCCAAGCACTTCAACCCCATAATTTTTTGCCGCATGATAAGCAAAACTTCCCCAGCCGCACCCGATGTCCAGAACATGGTCGCCTTTTTTCAGATTTAATTTTTTACAGATTAAATCTAGCTTTGATTCCTGAGCTTCGTCCAGATTCCTGGCGTTTTTCCAATAGCCGCAGCTGTAAGCCATAGTTTTTCCAAGCATTGACCTGAAAAGATTATTATCAATGTCATAATGCCGTTCTCCAATCTGAAATGCCCGTCCGATTGCCTGAAGATTAAAAAATTTGGCCCGTATAAAATCCAGCAAAACAGGCAGAGATAGGCCGATCCGGCTGGTGATATCGCTGGATAAAATTCTGTAAAAAAAATCATCCAATTTGTCGCATTCCCACCAGCCATCCATATATGATTCTCCCAGGCCCAAAGACCCCTGTGCTTTTACGCGGTTGTAAAAATCTGGATTGGCTATTCTTATATCCCATGGATTTTTCCCATTTATTTTAATGCCGGCAGGCTCCAATATTTTTTGAATCCAGTTTTCAGAATTATTTGCCATAAATTTTAAAACTTTATTATTTAATACTATCAATCGCCGTTAAAAATAGCAATAATATCTAGACTTTTGTTTACGGGCTTAAATTAAGCCGGCAGATGGCGTTAAATGTGCTCGGTTTGACAGAGCAGCTATTGACTGTTCTTTTGGGCAATTTCGTGCTATTATGTACAGTATTAGGGAGTATTAAGGTAGTTTTAAAACACCATGAAAACTCTTATTATAAGTCCAGATTATTCTGAACTAAGCCTTGGCGGAGTGGAACGTTATGTGAAAAATTTAATTGATTATTGCTGCCAAAAAAATATTGAAGCGGTTTTTTTGGTGCCCACAAATAAGGAAGACAGTTTGGATACGATAGGCAATGTCTCAATTTACAAAAGTAATTTTTTAGAGCTAAGTTATAAGAGGATATCTGATAAAAAGCAAATACCGGATAGCGAATTAAAAGAAAAATCAAAAAAATTCTTTCTTTTTCTTGAAAATTTATTAAATGAACAAAAAATAGATATTGTTGTTGCCGAGAATTTTTATGCAGACTTGCCTACTAATTATAGCTTGATTTTGAATATGGTGTGCTTTACAAAAAATATACCGTTGGTTTTAAGGGCGCATTCTTTTGCCGTGACGAAAATGCAGGAGTCTATCGTTAATGGTTTATTCTGGGAAAGGATTTTTTGCGTCAGTAAAAGCGTCGCAGGAGATTTTTTTGACAAAAAGGTTAATATAAATAAGCTTGAAACACACTATTTAGGGGTGAATACAAAGGAATTCAGGCCGGATGCTAACAACTGCCAGTTGGCAAACAAGCTGAAGCTTTCCAAGAATTCAAAGGTTATATTGCACGCTTCCCGTATCACAGACGGCAAAAAAGATATTTTAAAAGAGAAAGGGATAATTACCCTTTTGGAGGCTTTTTCCCAGTTGGCCCCCAAAAATGAAGACTTGGTGCTTCTTATCGCAATAGCTAAGGCGCCTAAAACATTCAGGGAAGAATACCGCCAGGCGATGGATAAATTAAACGGCTATATACAGCTGAATAATTTAACAGGAAGGGTTATTTGCAAAGAATTTAGTCTTGATGAAATGCCCTGTGTTTATAATGGAGCCGACGTATTTGTCCTTGCTTCGGAAAGCGAGACTTTTGGCCAGGTTTACCTCGAGGCTATGGCTTGCGGAACGCCCGTGATAGGCACAAATTTAGGCGGCGTTCCCGAAATAATCACAGACAACCAAGACGGTTTTTTGATCGAGCCGGATAACTCCAGTTTATTGATGCAAAAAATTGAGAATCTTCTCTATGACGAGGAAAATAGGAAAAAATTCGTTAAAAATGCGTTGAAAACGGTCAGGGTAAGATTTTCCACTGAACGTCAGTTCAGGCTCCTATTCAAATCTTTAGAAAAAATAGCCGCCCGTGTAAACCAAGAATCCAAGACGGAAAACTAGGATTCAGTTGGCCGTATAAACAAAGAATCCCAGCCAAAAGGCTGGGATTCTTTTATAAAAATGCCTGAACACTCAAACGTCCGACAAATTAAATGTCTCTTCGCGTAAAAACTTGTTTTTTTCAAAGTAATCTCCGCCCAAATCATATATTTTTTCAAGGACGTTCCTTTTTTTTGCCAATATCTGCTCATCTAATTCCACGACAATATCAGAGGGCAGGGAATTGCTAATGTCTGTTTGTTCTAACTGATAAGAGAAAAAGTAAAGTTTCTCGCAAATTAATACTTTTTCTTTTACCAATTCTTTTACCGCGAGGTGGACTGCTAAATGGCGTTCGTGGCCGTATTCTCCGTTATAGCCATGGGTAAAAATATATGTGAATTTTTTATTGGCGAAATTATCTATAACCCTTTTTTTAATTTCCGGCAGGCTTTTTTCAATATTTAATATCCCCTCATCTTCCAAATCAGACATCAGGCTGCGCACGCCGTAATATTCGCATGCTTTTTTAAAACGAGGACCCCTTACAGGGTCGTTTCCTCTGCAAAGGCAAAAAATAGTCCAATCTATATCTTTGGAATTAAGGATCATTCCGCCCATCCATATTGTTTCATCGTCGGGGTGGGCAACAATTACTAATGCTGTTTTTTTCATGGTCGCTTATATTATTTACCGCCTCTTTCCTTTATTAACTCTTTAAATTTGGTTACAATTTTTACCGCCTCAGATTCTAAGTCATATCGTTGCGAAGTAAAATAAGATGCCCAGTCAGCCAGCGATAATGATGAAAATACTTTTTCCCATATATTTTTTCCCTCAAGTTCTTGAATTTCTACGGGGAACCCTTTTTCCTTGAAAATATCTTTCAAGATGTCCATTCTGAGAGAATTACGCGGATGGTCTGCCTTGTCTTTCAAAAATATAAAATAGAAATGCTTTAAAAGATCCTTTGTTTTATCTCCGCCGTCAAATCCCACCATTTCATTATGGCAAAGTTCTGGAATAGTGTTGCAAAAAGCAGGAATTTTTCCGGTTTCATTGAATCTTATTTTCCAATTGTAAACAACGGGCTCGTTTATGCCGGAAGCATAAATTATAGGAATAAAATTATTAAGCCTTTTAGCTAAAGACTCGCCATCCTGCCTTAATTTTTCCATGTCAATTGAATCGGCGGCTTTTGCGATATCTGAAAGAGCTTTATCCTCTCCGAGCAATTTTAATAATGAAACCAGATTAAATCCTAAAGCTGATCGGGGTTGTATGCCCGTATCGGGCATTTGGATGTAAGGCTTTTTATATTTTTCAGCCAATTCCAGTAATTTCCCTCCGATAGAAATACAGGCAACAGGAAGTTTCTTTTCAATTGCCATATTAAAACCGTCTATTACTTCTTCTGTGTTGCCGGAATAAGAACTGAAAATTATCAGATAATTCTCCAAATCGGGCACTTCCGGCAATCCGTAATTATGGTGGACAATTAAATCAAAAGCCGGATTCCAGGTTTTTATCAGATCAGCCGCAAGGTGAGAGCCTCCCATTCCGGATACTATAAACCTTTCTGCCTTAGCCAGATTTTCTTTGTTTTTAATTATTGGCTTGAATTTTAGCTGTTCAGGAAAACCTTTAATCGCTTTTTCCATTTCAATTTCCATAAATATGAGGGAGGGAGGAGAAGAATATTGAGCGAGACGCGAATAAAATTTATTTTATTCGTGCGAGCTAAAATATTGTTATCCGACCGAACGATTAATTATATAAATTAAGAAGTAATTTCTATAATTTATTTAATTTACTTATCAATTGTATTTTAATATTATACCCCGTTAGAAGTTTATAATCAAATGCCGACGCGACAAAAGTTTTTCTAAACTTTTGTCGCCATAGATTGCTATTAAAATCCTGGAATACAAAATAATAATTTTGCGGGGGCAAACTTCTAACGGGGTTATGCATCTTTAACAAATTTTTAACAATCTATATAAAAAACAGCCAGATGTTGCCTGAAAAGGCCTTTTTTGATATATTTAGGTAATTAATTATATGCCACAATTGCCACAAAAAGAAAACCCCAAAAGAAAGGTTAAAGACACACAAAGAAATTGTTACGGATTTTTTGATAAAATGGCGGAATCCGGATTGGCTTTAGGTTACAACGATGTCCGGCTGAAAACCAATTACTCCTCAATCCTTCCAAAAGATGCTGATCTTGCCGCACAGTTTTCCCGGAACGTCAGCTTAAATATGCCGATTATATCAGCCCCGATGGACACGGTTACAGAGGCCGAAATGGCCATTGCTATGGCCCAGCTTGGCGGATTGGGGATTATCCATAAAAATTTGTCGCCCGAAAATCAAGCTTCAGCTGTGCGGAAGGTAAAGCACAAGTTAAACGCTTTTATTCCCGATCCCATTTGCATACATGCCAGCCAAACAGTAAAAGAAGTTTTGGAGTTTGTGAAGATGAAAAAATATACATTTTTAAGCTTTCCCGTTCTTGATAATTCAGACAATGTTGTCGGTATTGTTTCAAGCAGCGATTTTAAATTCTGTATGGATGGAACCAAAAAAATATCTGACATAATGGCAAAAAAAATGATCAGCGCCCCGATTGGAACGGACATATCAGCGGCATATAAAACTATGATGACCAACCGGATAAAGATTCTGCCGGTATTCAATCGGCAAAAAAAACTGACAGGCATCTTTACACTGGCCGATGTTAAACGTATTGTTGCGGGCCTTTCTCCCGATTATAATTTGGCGCCGGACGGGACGCTGCGGGTTGGGGCAGCTATAGGTGTGGGAGAGCAAGCAAAGCAAAGAATGGAGCTTTTAGCAAATGCAAAAACAGATGTTGTGGTAATTGACACGGCCCACGGCGATTCAGCCGGGGTTATAGATATGGTTAAACATTGCAAGAGACACCATCCTAATATAGATGTTGTAGCCGGAAACATTTCAGAGCCAGAATCAGCCAAACGCTTAACAGAGGCCGGAGCAGACGGCATAAAAGTCGGCCAAGGACCAGGTTCTATCTGTACCACGAGAATCATTGCCGGAGTAGGCTGTCCGCAGGTTACAGCGGTTTACAACTGTTCTAAGGCCTTGAGGGGTTCGGGCGTGCCTGTCTGCGCTGATGGCGGAATTGAATATTCCGGCGACATCACAATTGCTCTGGCAGCCGGCGCAAATACAGTTATGCTGGGCAAGCTTCTGGCCGGAACTACAGAATCTCCCGGAGAAGTGATTTTCCGCCAGGATAAAAAACAGGTAAAGGTTTACAGGGGTATGGGATCCTTAGGAGCGATGAGGGATAATAAAGCCTCCAGGGAGCGTTACGGCCAAGCTTCAAGCCCTGAGGACAAACTGATTCCGGAAGGCATTGAAAGCGAAATAGATTTTAAAGGAGACGTTTCAAACATTGTTCACCAACTATTGGGAGGATTAAGGAGTGGAATGGGATATTGCGGAGCAAAAAATATAGCCGACTTGCAAAAAACTGCTGATTTCCGCAGGATTACCCTCGCCGGCTTGAAAGAATCCCATCCTCACGGCCTTGACCAGGTTAAGAAGGCGCCGAATTACTAAAATGGATTATCCTATAAGGATTAACAAATATTTGAGAGATAAGGGTTTGGCTTCAAGAAGGGAAGCCGATAAGCTCGTTGAAAGCGGGCTTGTTTTTGTTAACGGAAAACGCATTGACAATGGAGCAATGGTAAATGAAAAGGATAAAGTTTTGGTAAAGGGAAAAACAAAAGAATATCAATATTTAGCTTACTATAAGCCGAGAAACCTGCCTACACAGGATTTACCCGGGAAACAAAGCGTAATTACTGAATGGAAGGAGAAAGGGCTTTATCCAATCGGAAGGTTGGATAAAAGTTCTGAAGGTTTGCTGTTGCTGACAAATGACGGCCGTTTTGCGAGAGAAGTTTTATCTGACAGCAAAAAATATGAAAAAGAATATCTGGTTACGGTAAAAGAACCTTTGCGTCCAGGAATTGTGAAAATTTTTCAGGCAGGCATGGAAACACAGGCTCTCGGCAAACTGCTCCCGGCAAAAGCAAGAATCATAAATAATTCAAAAATCCAGATAATCCTAAACGAGGGAAAGCGCCACCAGATCAGGATTATGCTTAATGAACTTAACTACACAATTTCTTCTCTAAAGCGTGTACGCATAGGCGATATTAAAATAGGAAGCCTTAAGCCCGGAGAAACGCGCAAACTTTCTATTTCAATTTAATTATCTGTGATAAAAAAATTATGGCGGAAAAGTTTGAAATAAAATCTTTATCGGAAAAGGATTTTCTTGAAATATTGGAAATGGAAAAAAGGATTTATCCTAAAGCACTTCGGCAGGGACAGGCTCTTTTGGAAGACATTAAAAAAGGAAACGGCTTAGAATATTCGATTATTATTCCCGGTATTGCATATTTAATAGCTGTTGACAAGGAAGATTCCACTGTATATTTAGAGGATATAGCAGTTATGCCGGAAGCCCAGAGGCAAGGCATAGGTTGGAAAATGGCTCAGAAGCTCATAAAAAAAATGCAAAATAAAGCCAAAAAGCAAGGGAAACCCGCATTATTAAGCATGCACCTGAGAGAAGCTTCGCAGAAGCTTTTTAAAAAGCACGAAGAAGATTTGGCAAAAATGGACGCTAAAATTATTAAAGAAGAATTTCTTCAGGCTTATTATAAAAACGGCGAAAATGCAATATATAGAATTTATAAAATCATCTTTTGAAAAATACAAAGGAAGAATAGTTGGTTATACAAAGGTTTTATCTTTACCGCTGCTGCTAGCAGTTTTATTTACAATACAAAACTTCGCGTTTAATGAATGGCTCAACATTTATTCAAAAGCGTATTTTGCACGGCTTTTTTGGGTTGCTTTTGCTCTGGGGATTGTTTTTTACGGCCCGGCTTTGCTTTTCAAAAAAAGATATAAATATATATATCTTTTTTTAGTTTCTTTTTTAGTATCTTTGATTTTTACTGCGCAATTTTTATATTACAGGTATTCGCAGAGTTTTTTGCAATTCTCCGCAATAAAATATATAGGTGAAGCAGATAGCGTTTCGGGCACCATAAGAATCTTACTTACTCCTGAATTGCTGCTGTTTTTCAGTAATTTTGCAATAGTCTTGTTTGTATTTCTTTTTTCCTTTAAAAAAAATGCTCAAAAACCACCTACAGAATTTGTTTTGCCAAAATGGGAAAAAATAATCATTGCCTCGGCGATGATAGCTATAGTATTTTTCGGATATAAATATCTTTTATATACAGAAAAAAAAGAGTGGGGGAGCACGAGCAGGCTTTATACCGATGTGTACGATTTAAAATCACTGGTGGGCAAAATGGGCATTATGAATTTTTTCCTCGAAGACACTTTTAAAACTATTTTAAGAAGCAATTTAATTTCAGCCAGTGATGAAAATTTTTTAAAGGCATTTGCAGAAAGCAGGGTGCAGCCTATAGGCGCTAAAAAATATTTTGGCGTTGAAAAAGGGAAAAATCTTATAATTATCCAGGTGGAATCGCTGGAAAACGCTGTCATCAACCAAACAATGGGCGGGCAGGAAATTACTCCAAATTTAAATCAGTTATCCAAAGACGGTTTGTATTTTGATAATTATTATACGCAAGTCGGCCCTGGCAATACTGCTGATGCGGAATTTTCTACAATGGATTCATTGTATCCCTTGCCCGACGATGTGGTTTTTATAGATTACGCCAAAAATACATACACGGCATTGCCCCAACTCCTTGTAAACAACGGATATAAAACTTATTCTCTGCACGGAGACGTGCCGACTTTCTGGAACAGGTCAAATATTTATCCCGGATTAGGATATCATAAAGCTTATGATTTAGACGATTATGTTGTGACCAGATCTGTCGGTAAAGGACCTTCTGATCTGGGAGATGAAGATTTATTTTCTCAATCACTGCCAAGATTGGAGAGTTTCAACAGCCTTTTATCTAATTCTCAAATAAAGGGTGCGAGACAGCCGTTTATGGCAACCCTGATTACAATGAGTTCTCATACCCCGTTTATTTTACCTGACGATTTACAAACACTAAAAATTCCAACCGACTCAAAGCTTGACTGGATGCAGCAAGGGTATTTACAAAGCATACACTATACAGATAAGGCAATCGGGGAATTTATCGGCGAGTTGAAAAAAGATGGCTTGTATAATAATTCATTGATACTTATCTGGGGCGACCACGGAAGTTTTACGAATATATCGCAGGCTTTGGGGCAAAGCAATGTTTTGCCGGCATTGGCAAACAGCCAAGTGCCGATGATTATTCTAGCTCCCGGAACAAAGTTAAAAGGGATAAGCGATATTCCCGGCAGCCATTTGGACATATATCCGACAATAACAAATCTTTTAGGAATTGTTGCGCCAAAAACCATATTGGGGCAGGATTTATTAAATACAAAGACTCCGGTTGAAACGCACTTTAAGCTTGTTTCCGGAGGAATAGACGCCATTTTAACCCAAAATTTGGTATATCAGGCAGACGATGATGGCATTTTTACGCATGGTTTCTGCGAATCTCTGACCGACCCGAAGGGTGCACCTAAATCTTTACCAATTGCTGAATGCCAAAATATTTATAACGAGCAATCGAGTACAATCAAAGCATCGAATATTATAGTAAGAGGAAATCTGCCCGATTTTTTCCTTGCAAACCTCAAGCGCTAAAAAATAAAAAATGTTGACAAAAATTTAAATAAGATTAGAGTGTGGAGGTGAGGACTATGCGCTATATACTATGATATATAGTCCTGAAAATCTATGAAAAAAACAGCAAAACTAATATTTTTGGTCGGAGTAACTGCCGTTCTTTGTTTTTCTTTTGGTGAGGGAGTTTCAGCCCAATTTGCACCCCAGATACAGACAAATTCCGCGACAAACATTCAAAATAATTCAGCCACTCTTAACGCTTCAGTGACGTACCTTGGCAGTTATGGCAGCACAACAGTTTATTTCCAGTGGGGGACCAGCACCTCGTACGGCTATCAAACTTCCGGCACAACGCAGAGTTACACAGGGTTGTCCAGCCAAACAATATCCGGATTGGCCCCAAACACAACCTATCATTTTATAGCTGTATCCCAAAACAACTACGGAACAGTTTACGGCCAGGACATGACTTTTGTCACAGGGCAGTCAAACGGCAATATTTTGACAGCAAATGCCGGGCCGGATTTATATTTGACCTCCGGACAAACTGTAACCTTGCAAGGTTCCGGGTATGATCCGAACGGATATGCGTTGAATTATTCCTGGTCATGCAATGGCGGCACATTATTAAGTTATAATATTGCCCAGCCGGTTTATACGGCTCCATATGTAAGCAATTATAATAATCAAATAACTTATACCTGCACGCTTACTGTTACCAACAATTATGGAAGTTCAAATTCGGACAGCATGATAGTTTATATGAATTCAAACAATAACGGCAATAATAGCTATGTTCAGACAAATTATGCAACGTACGTTTCTAATTTTCAGGTAACCTTGAATGGCTCATTATCCAGCGCTAATTCATCCGCAACAAATTATGTCTATTTCCAATGGGGGACAACATCTAACTATAACAATACAACGTCCCAACAGTTTATAGGTTATTCAGGGACATTTATGCAAAACATTGAAAATTTGAATTCTGGTACCACATACCACTTCAGGGCGGTTGCGCAAGGCAATTATGGAACTGTTTATGGCCAGGACATGACTTTTACCACCTTGGGATCCGGAAACGGCTATTATTATGGCAATGGTTCCCTTACAATAACTAAACAGGTGATAAATCTTACTTCAAGAAACTTAAATTGGTCTTCATCGGTTAGCGCCAGTCCGTCTGACATTTTGACTTTTGCCATAACCTTGCAGGCTAACGGCCAGGATGTGCATAACGTGACGGTCAGGGATATTTTACCCGCAGATCTTATCTATAGAGGGAATCTGATGGTAAATACAAATTCCAACTACGGCGGCGATATAACCTCCGGAGTAAATATCGGCACAGTTTATGCCGGCCAGGCAACTGTGGTGGCATATCAGGTACAAGTGGCGTCCGCGGGAAATTTCAGCTACGGAGCCACTACTATAGCCAGTAATGCAACTGTAACCAGCACTGAAGCAGGCACACAAACCAGCAGTGCTACAGTTGTTGTGAATAAAACCTTAGTATACGGCGCTTCGACCGTATCAACCGGACTAACCAATGACTTTTTTACAGACTCATTCTTTCTGCCATTATTAATTATTGCCGCAGGCTTATGGTTTTACTTTTCAGGTGAAGTCTATGTCTTCGCAGATTGGCTGAAAGGAAAAATATAAAATCCAAACGATCAAAAACCGCCGAAAGGCGGTTTTTGATTGATATTTGCAGCAAATCAATTATTATGTTATATAAAAATATGTTTTAAGCGGTTTTTCCTAGGCGAAAGGAGACTACGATGAGCAGAAAAGCATCGAGATCAAAAAAGAAAGAGAAAAGACACGGACCGCACGTTGATATTTACGCGAATAAAGCACCCGATATTTCGCCTTGGATGAGAAGGAGGATGAAGGGCGAAGAAGATACACCCGCCATTGAAACACCCCAACAGGCCCCAGTCAGGCGGCTAAGTTCATTTTGGTAAACGGCCCGAAATCCTAGGCCGTATTCGAGTGATTCGAGTTTTGCAGGCCCGCATGAGACATTGCGGGCTTTTTTTGTAAATTTTCCGCGGTCGGTGTAAAATGAATTATAATTTTATGCCGTCAGATTTGTTAAAACTTAATAAAGAGCAAAAAGAAGCGATGCTTCATAATAAAGGCCCGCTTTTGATTGTGGCCGGGGCAGGAACCGGTAAAACGACCGTAATAACCCAGAGAATCGTAAGTTTGATTGAAAAAAAACTAGCTCCGCCCGAAGAAATTCTGGCTGTTACTTTTACAGAGAAAGCAGCTTTTGAAATGGAGGAAAGGGTAGACAGGCTTTTAGAATACGGATATGTTGATTTGTGGATTTCAACTTTTCATTCTTTTTGCGAGAGGGTTTTGCGCGATAATGCCTTAGATATCGGGCTCAGCCCGGATTTTAAAATTTTGGATGGCACTTCCGGCTGGCTTTTGGCGCGCCATAATTTAGACAAGTTTGACTTGAATTATTACAGGGCGTTGGGAAATCCTACAAAATTCATACAGGCATTGATTTCCCATTTTTCCCATTGCAAAGACGAGGCACTTTATCCCGAAAATTATTTAGAATACGCCGACAGCCTGAAAACAAGAGACGAGGGTCCGGAATCGCAAGAGGTAGAGAGAATCAAAGAGATTGCTGAAGCTTATCATACCTACCAGCAGATTTTGCTGCAAAACAGCGCGCTGGATTTTGGCGACCTGATAAATTATTGCCTGAAGCTTTTTAAAAAGCGCCCGTTGATTTTGAAAAAATACAGGGAGAAATTTAAATATATTTTAGTTGATGAATTCCAGGATACAAACTGGGCGCAGTACGAATTAATCAAACTTTTAGCCGCTCCCAAAAATAATTTAACCGTATGCGCTGATGACGACCAGGCAATCTACCGCTGGCGGGGAGCTTCTTTTTCAAATATTGTACAATTCAGCAAAGATTTTCCCAAGGCAAAGCAGATTTCGCTTATCAGGAACTACAGGTCAACCCAGAATATTCTGGACCAGTCATATAATTTCATAAAACAAAATGATCCGGATAGACTAGAGTTCCAAACTAAAATAAACAAAAAACTCATCGCTGATACAAAGGAGAAGGGAACTATAGAAAACATACATACTAAAAATTTGGATCAGGAAGTGGGTGAAACCTTAAAAAAGATTTTAGAAATTTTAAAAAAGGATAAGGAGGCGACATATAACGATTTTGCCATTTTGGTGCGCGCAAACGATTCTGCCGCTCCATTTATAAGAGCCTTGGAAAGAGCTAACCTGCCTTACCAGTTTTTGGCATCCAGGGGATTATATTCAAAACCGATAATTTTGGACGTGGTATCTTATTTTAAATTGCTGGACAACTATCATGAAGGAACGGCTGTCTATAGAATTTTAAATTTGCCGTTTTTAGAAATTCCGGAAGCAGATATAGCAACAATCACACAGTTTTGCCGCAGGAAAACATTGTCTCTTTTTGAAGCCTTGAACCAATTGCCGTTGATACCGGGAATTTCAGCAAAAACGCAGGAAAAAGTAGTTTTTATTTTAAGCTTAATAAAAAAACACAGCAGTCAAGCGCGGGAAAAAGGAGTCTCTGAAGTCTTGGTTTCGTTTTTAGAGGATTCCGGCTATCTAAAATATTTAATAAACAAAAATGAAGAAGAAAAAATTGATTTGTTGAATCAGTTTTATAAAAAAATAAAAACCTTTGAGGAAACGACGGTTGAGCCAAACTTGAAAAACTTCATGGAAGAAATGAATTTGGAGTTAGAATCCGGAGAAGAAGGCAAGCTGGAATTTGATCCGGAAAGGGGACCGGACATGATAAAAGTTATGACAATCCATGGGGCAAAGGGTTTGGAATTCAAATACGTGTTTTTGGTAAATATGGTGGATAGAAGATTCCCGACAGACCAAAGAAAAGACCCGATTGAGCTTCCTGACGCCCTGATAAAAGACATAAAACCAAAAGGAGATGTGCATTTACAGGAAGAAAGGCGCCTTTGCTATGTGGCAATGACAAGGGCTAAAAAAGGATTGTATTTTACATCAGCTGACGATTACGGCGGCCAAAGAAAAAAGAAAATATCAAGATTTTTATCGGAAATGAATTATAAAGCAGGCAGTGACAATAAGAAAGAAATGGAGAAAGGGGGAATTTTAGCTGAAAAACCAAAACCAATAGATAGGCTAAAAAATAAAGTCCAACCGCAATATTTGCCGGAGCATTTTTCGTATTCTCAGCTTGCTGCATTTGAAAAATGTCCGTTACAGTACAAGTTTGCATTTATCTTAAAGGTGCCGACCCGGGGCAAAGCATTTTTTTCTTTCGGCAAAACAATGCACAATACCTTGCATGAATTTTTGAAATCGGTTAACGAAGAAAAAAAAGTTGCACAAGAAACCTTGTTTGGAGAAAAACCGGCGAAGAAAACAAAGAAGAAAGAAGATGTTTTCAATGAATTAGCAAAACTATATGAAAAGAATTGGATTGACGAATGGTATGAATCAAAAAAGCAAAAAGAAGAATATTATAAAAAGGGAAAAGAGATAATAAAAGAGTTTTATGGCCAGTTTTCCAAAAATCCTCCGAAAATTCTGAAAATAAACGATTCCTTGGCCCTGGAAATGCCTTTTAACCTGAAAGTAGGCGAACACACATTGTTTGGAGTAATCGACAGAATTGACCAGGGGAAAAATGGAGTTGTAATTATTGATTACAAAACAGGGCAATCAAAAGACAAGCTGGACTTCGAAGCAAAAGAACAGCTTTTGATTTATCAGATAGCGGCTCAGGAAGTTTTGCATTTAAAACCCGAGCATCTTGCGTATTATTATTTAGACGACGGAAAATTTGCCTCATTTTTAGGTTCAGAAAATGATTTGCATAACCAAAAGTCAAAAATAGTTCAAGAAATAGAAAAAATAAAAAACAGCGAATTTACGGCCACGCCCGGCTGGCAGTGCCAATACTGCGACTTCAAGGAAATCTGCGATTTTGCGCAAAAGTAATTGTTATTGTGCGACAATTTTAGAATAAAATTAAATTTTAAAAACATGGATATAATTTCATTCGAAGATTTCAAAAAATTAGATATAAGAATCGGAAAAATTTTAAGCGCCGAGAAAGTTGAAGGTTCGGAAAAATTAATGAAACTTGTTGTTGATTTTGGCGCCGCACCTATTGTTCCGGAGCCTGCAGGCGAGTGGATAGAAGTGAAAGAGGATAAGACTGAAGGACGCATAAAGCGCCAGATTATCGCTGGAATAGCGCAATTTTACGCCCCAGAGGCGTTAATTGGTAAAGAGTGCCCTTTTGCCTATAATTTGGCTCCGCGTATGCTGAAGGGCCTGGAATCGCAAGGAATGATTTTATGCCCGTCAGATAACGGCAACCCGGTTTTATTACATCCGGACAAGGAAATTCCGCCCGGAAGCATAATAAAGTGACACTTTTGCAGAAAAAATACGTACTGATATAATTAACTTGATGAATAATTAAAAAATGAGAAATATAAAACAAATATGGAAATCCTAAAAGACGAGTTTGGTCCCGAATATGTAATAAATATTTATGACCCCGAATTAAAAATGGAGGGTTTTTTAGTTATAGACAATACTGTTTTAGGACCCGGGAAAGGGGGGATCAGAATGACTCCCAATGTGACGGCCGAGGAGGTTTTCAGGCTGGCCAGGACAATGACATTTAAAAATGCTTTGGCTGATCTGCCTTTCGGCGGAGCTAAGGCCGGGATAATATGGAAAGGCGGAACTCCTGAACTGAAAAAGAAGTTTGTCCAAAGCTTTGCAAAGGCTGTTAAATTGCTAACCCCTAAAAAATATATTGCAGCTCCCGACGTCCAGACAGGCGAGCAGGAAATGCAATGGTTTGTAGAGGCAACAGGGGATTGGAGGTCGGCTACCGGCAAGCCGGCTAATTACTGTATGAAGGCATTCGGCAAGACGGGCGAAAAATGCGGAATTCCGCATGAATATGGAAGCACCGGATTTGGAGTTGCAAAAACCGCAGAAACTGCGGCAGAAATTCTTGGAATAAACATGAACGGAGCCAGAGTAGCCATCCATGGCTTTGGAAACGTAGGGACATTCGCCTATAAATTTTTAACACAAATGGGGGCTAAAGTTATTGCATTAGCTGACGCGGAAACCACAATTTTCCAGGAAAGCGGATTTGATCACGAAGTACTGGAAAAAATCATAAAAGATAAAAAAACTTTGAAAGATTATCCCTACGGCCAAAAAATTTCAGCTGAAAAATTTTGGGAGGTTCCAACAGATATTTTAATCCCAGCGTCTGTCACAAACGTCATTAACAATAGCAACAAGGACAAAATTAAAACTAAGATGATTGTTGAAGCAGGTAATATTCCGATGTCAGAAGAAATAGAAAAAGAATTTTTCAAGAAGGGAGTCTGGGTCGTTCCAGATTTCATTGCTAATGCCGGAGGAGTGATTTCTTCTTATGCTGAATACCGCGGTTATAATCCTAAAAGAATGATGGATACAATAGATAAAAAAATTACGAAAAATGTCAGGATTATATTGAAGAAAAGCGTCAGTGAAAACAAAAACCCGCGGGACGTGGGAATGGAAATAGCTGTAAACAGAATTACGAAGAAACAGGCGAGGTATTAATTAAACATTATTTTAATAAAATGTTGCGAAATATTTATTGTGCGACATTTTAAAAAAGCGGTTTTTGTGGCAGTATATAAGGGTAGCATATGTAAGAATGCCTATAAAATCAGAAGATAAAGAATTAATACGGCAATATCTGAAGGGCGAAGAAAAGTCGCTAGAGATTTTGATTGCCAGGTATTTAAAGTCAATTTATGGTTTTGTCTACAAAAATGTGGGGACTGAAGCCGATGCCGAAGATATAACCCAGGAGGTTTTCGTCAAAGTGTGGAAAAATATCAGAAAATTTAAACAAGAGAAAAGCTTCAAGCCGTGGATTTTCCAGATAGCCAAAAATACATCAATTGATTTTCTGAGGAAGAAAAAGAGCATACCATTCTCAAAGTTCGAAAATGAAAAAGGGCAGAATCCTTTGGTTGATAATATTGTTGCGACCCCTTTGAACTTAATAGAAAAACTTAGCGATAAAAAAACCTTATTAGTGGCCTTTGAAGGGCTGACTGAAAAAGAACAGAAGATTATAAATATGCGGCACACCGACGGCTTGAGTTTCAAGGAAATTGCCGAAACGTTCCAGGAATCGGTCAATACCGTCAAAAGCAGGTATCGAAGAAGCCTTATAAATTTAAGAAAGAATATAAAAGAAAATTAAGAACCGAAACTCACCGGTGCAGCGTATTAATTTATGGATAGTATTTTACTAGCATTATGACCACCATAAACCCGCCAAAAGGATTACTGGAAAAAATATTAAAGCGCATTCATAAAGAAGAGCGTCTTTTGGTTTTAAGAAGGATAATCATTTTTTCTGTCATGCTGACAGGATCTTTATTGGCGTTTGTGCCGGTTCTCAAAATACTTTTAGCTGATTTCGGCCAATCCGGATTCATTAATTTCTTTTATTTGATTTTCTCTGATTTTTCTTCAGTGGCAACATACTGGCAAAGCTTTGCGATGATTCTTTTAGAAACTTTGCCTGCTGCGAGCGCGGCATTGTTTTTAGCTGTTTTGCTGATATTTCTGCAATCGGCTAAGTCTCTGATAAAAAATATAAAAATTATTAAAAATAATGGTCGCTTAGCGATAAACTAATGGAAAAAAATAATATTTTCGAATCAAAGGTATTCAAAACAGTTATTTTAAGCATAGCGGGGTTAATTATTTTAGCTTTTGTTTTTGGTCTGGGTGTTTTTGTCGGAACAAAAAAAGCTGACTTTTCCTTCAGGTGGGCGGACGAATATCACCGAAATTTCGGCGGGCCCCAGGGCGGATTTTTTGGAGATTTCATGGGCAATGAATTTACTAACGGCAACGGAATATATGGGCAGATAATTACGATTAACGGCCAGGTTCTTACCATAAAAGGCAGGGATAATGTTGAAAAGAATATTTTAGTAAGCGACAAAACAACAATCATATACCAGAGAAAAAATATAAAATTATCCGATCTTAAAATAGATGACAACGTTGTTGTTATAGGCGAACCGGACAATTCAGGCCAAATACAGGCAGAACTTATAAGAGTTATACCTGCGCCACCGGCGCCTTCAAGCAAGACCCCACCAACAAATAATCCGCCAGCAGGAACACTTAATACTCAATCTAATTAATATCATAGATTTTTTTAAAATGAATTTTTTTGGCAAAATAAAGGAGATTATATTCAAGCACAAAATAATAAGCGTAATAGTAATTTTATGTTTATTAGGCGGAGGATACTGGTGGCACCGGTCATCAACCAACACCAGCGGAGTGACCCGTTATGTTTTGGCTGCTGTCACAAAAGGAACAATAATTTCCTCTGTTTCCGGAACCGGGCAAGTTTCAGCTTCCGACCAAGTAGACATCGCGCCGGAAGTTTCGGGAAAAATTGTATATATTAATATCCCAAAAGATACGGAAGTTAAGGCCGGAACGCTTATGGCGCAAATTGACTCGCGAGATGCTCAGAAAGCAGTGCAAGGCGCAGAAAATGATTTAACAAACGCCCAATTATCATCGCAGGACATCAATGGTACCGCTAAAGATGCACTTGACACGTCATATAGTAATGGACTAGACGCTTTAACAACCGCCTTTAATGATTTGACATCCATGAGAGCCAATTTAGACAGTATGTTTTTGGAAAGCAGTTATAGGGGTGGCGACAGCGATATTAATTATTACCTCGATTTTGTTCGTTTTTATGACAATAATCCAAGCGACCTGACTTTTTGGACGACTGATGCTAAACAAAAATACAAAAATATACAAACACAATTAGATGCGCTTGAAGAGACAACATGGCCGCTCAGCAAAAATTCTCAGCCTTCTCAAATTGAAAATGCAATTAGTGGAAGTTATGATTCTACTGAAACATTCCTGGACTTAATCAGGCAAACCTCTAACCTTGTACAAATGTATCAAAAAATTATTGTTTCAAAAAGTTTAACAACACCTATAACGGCAGCAACAACCACAACACAGGATACTCAATTGAGCGATTCTCTTTCATTACTTATCAAAGACGCAGCCGCACTTTCAAGCGCGAAGTCGGATATAGCTACAAAAGAAGAATCTTTTTCCAAGGTTGGTGTAGATACACAATCACAAAATCTTAGCATACAGCAATATGAAAATGCGCTTGCTGATGCCAAAGATAATCTGGCAAAATATTATATATACGCACCCATAGATGGCATTATTTCTGCGTCAGATTCTACGGTTAAAGCTGGGGACACGGTTTCTTCAGGAGCTGTTTTAGGGTCGATTGTTACCAAACAGGAAATTATTGAAACTTCTTTTAATGAAGTTGATATTGTAAAAATAAAATTAGGCCAGAAAGTAACCATAACTTTTGACGCCCTGCCAGACTTGACTACTACAGGATCTGTCATAGATGTTGATACGGTCGGAACTGTGAGCCAGGGCGTAGTAAGCTACGGAGCAAAAATTGCTTTGGATATTATAGACAGCCAGATAAAACCGGGCATGAGCGGAAGCGCCAATGTTATTACAGATACAAGACAAAATGTTTTAACGGTGCCCAACAGCGCAGTTAAATCAAAAAATAATAGTTCTTACGTTTTAGTTCTTAGCCAGAAACAAGATTTAACCAGCCCGGCGGCCAGCCAAGGATTTATTTCTGAAGTTGCGCCAACCCAAAAGACAGTGCAAATAGGCGTTGCCGACAATACAAATACAGAAATAACCAGCGGGTTGTCTGAAGGCGATCAGGTTGTTGCCAGGACAATTTCCAGCGTGAAATCCGCCACCAGCACTACTTCTAGCACAAGCAGAACAACAAGACAGGCAACTCAAACTCTAATTGGAGGGCCAGGCGGACCGCCATAATACCATGATTGAGGTCAAAAATATAGTAAAAATATATCAGACAGGAAGTGTTGGCTTTAAAGCTCTTTCTGGAGTGAGCTTTACGATAAGAGACGGAGAATTTGTCGCGATTATGGGGCCTTCTGGCTCCGGCAAATCAACGCTCATGCATATTTTGGGAGCGCTGGATACGCCTACATCCGGAACTTATTTTTTAGACGGCAAAGATGTCTCAACATTGAACGAAGACGAATTGGCTGATATAAGAAAAAATAAAATCGGATTTGTTTTTCAGGCGTTTAATCTTTTGCCGAGAGCCACTGCTATAAGAAACGTATCTTTGCCTTTGGTTTATACCGGCGTTGCCAGAGAAGAACGCGAAAAAAGAGCAAAAAAATCCTTGAAAGCAGCCGGACTGGATGAAGAATATTTTAACCACCTGTCTAATCAGCTTTCCGGCGGACAAATTCAAAGGGTTGCAATCGCCAGAGCATTAGTCAATGACCCGACTTTAATTTTAGCCGACGAACCAACGGGAAACCTAGACTCAAAAACCGGTGAAATCGTTTTGGGAACCTTTGAAAAACTTAACAAAGAACATGGCAGAACGATTATTCTCATCACTCACGAACATGATGTGGCTCTGCATGCAGACAGAATTATATCTCTTAAAGACGGCCTGATAGTAAGCGACACCAAAGATCACAAAAAACGATGAAACCCGTTAGGGGTCTTTGGCGGAAAAATTTTTAATAAAATTTTTTTAGCTGACCGGCGGGATTTATTAAATATAAAAGTTTGTCTAAAATTGACTATTTAGCCATATAAAGACAGACCTCTAACGGGTGAAACTCACAGACACATTAGAAGAAACATTTTTAGCGCTATCGTCGAACAAAGCCAGAACAAGTCTCACTATTTTGGGTATTGTTATTGGAATAAGCTCTGTGATTATTATGGTATCTGTAGGTCAGGGAGCGACGCTATCAATTCAAGCCAGCATCGAATCAACCGGGTCTAATCTTCTGATGATAATGCCCGGAGCCGCAAGGAATATTGGTTATTCGGTTCGTTCTGCAGGAGGAACAGCCCAGTCGCTTACTATTGATGATGCTGATGCGGTTGCAAGCGAAGTTTCTTCTGTGCAATATATGACTCCGGAAGTTACGGGACGCTACCAGGTGGTTTACAAAGGGAACAATACAAACACATCAGTAATGGGAACCAGCGACACTTATACTGCAGTAAGGAATTTGAGCATTGATCAGGGATCCTTTATTTCTTCCCAAGATGTAAATAATGTTTCAAAAGTTGCGGTGCTCGGCCCTACTGTCATAACAGATTTGTTTGGAGCTGACGCTGTAGCCAGTGATGCAATCGGGCAGACAATAAAAATTAATAAAATGGAATTTAAAGTTGTGGGAGTTACGAACACAAAAGGCGGAAGCGGGTTTCAAAACCAAGATGACAGAATTTATATTCCATATACTGTTTCGCAAAGATATTTTTCCGGCAATAAATATCTATCAGAAATTGATCTTCAGATAAGCAGCCCGAATCTGATGACAAACGCCCAGAATGATGTTACAAGCTTATTATTAAGCCGTCACAACATTTCAGACCCGACGATTGCAGACTTTACCGTGCAAAACCAGGCAGACATACTGTCGAGCATCTCAAGCGTAAGCCAGACTCTTACAATTTTGCTTGGAGCCATTGCCGGGATTTCCTTGCTTGTGGGCGGAATCGGCATTATGAATATGATGCTTACCACAGTTACAGAAAGGACAAGAGAAATAGGCCTGCGCAAAGCAATTGGAGCAAAAGCTAAAGATATCACATTCCAATTTTTGACAGAGGCGGTCGTCCTGACATTTTCCGGCGGAATAGTGGGAGTTTTTTTGGGATGGATAATTTCCTGGGGCGTCAAATATTTTAATTTCTACCAGACAAAAGTTTCATTATTCTCAGTACTTTTAGCGGTTGCTGTTTCAGCCGGTATCGGAATTATCTTCGGCTATTATCCGGCTAAAAGAGCCGCTAAACTCAACCCCATAGAGGCATTAAGATACGAATAATATACGAATAATAATTAAAAGTTGAAAAAAATAATATAAAATAACATTTTTAAAATATGAAAAAGATATCGTTAATAGTTATAGCAATAATTGTATTGCTAGTCGTGGGCGGAGGAGCTTTTTATATTGGAATGAGTTATGGAAAAAGCCAATCTCCGTACGCTACCCGTGCTTCTCGAGCATTACGTAGCGCGGGTCCAGGGGCCTCCCAAAGCGGGTTTACTTCGGGAACTATTTTATCCAAGGATAGCCAAAGCATTACTATTAGTTTACCTAGTAGCGGTTCAAAAATAATTTTTTATTCTGATGCGACTCAAATCAGTAAAACCGTTTCAGGAACAACAAATGATTTGTCAGCAGGAACATTAGTAGGCGTGACGGGTACAAATAATTCTGACGGTAGCGAGACTGCGCGATTAATCCAAATAATGCCCGCAGGACAAAACAGGCCAACATCAACATCTCCGGGTTTTCCCCCTACACAAACACCTCAGTAAAGGCAAACTGAAAAGTATCGTGACTAAAACAGCGATTAACCAATAAATTTCGAAAAACCGGGCCGTAGCCTGGTTTTTCGTTTGAGGCTTGCGTCTTCACCTAAAATTTTAGCAAATTTGCGGTAAAGACTTGACATGGATCCAAATTTATAATATACTTAAAATCTAATAGTTAGGTAATCAAACTATCTGTTAGATAACAAAAATGGAAACCAATGAAAAGCTATTATCTGTCATATTCAATGTCGGCAGATTAATAAGGGAAGAAATACATACAAGCAAATGTTTGACGGATTTTACAGATTCGGAATTCGAAACCTTGAAGTTTGTCCGGGACAAGGAAACTACAACAATGAAATCTATAGCCGGACATTTGCACATAAAGCCGCCGTCAGTTACCCCTATAATTGATAACCTGGTGAAAAAAGGTAATCTAAAAAGGGTCAAAACCAAAGATGACAGAAGGTTGGTATACATAGCATTGACTAAAGAGGGGCACATAACGTTGCAGAAAAAGTATAAAAAAATACGCAATACTATCAGAAAAGTTTTCAGCAAATTGAGCGATAAAGATAAAAAAACATTAATAAAAATATTCAGTAAAATTCATGTATAAAATGTCTAAAAAATTATTGATAACTGCAATCGTAATATTAGCAATTATAATTGCCGCATTGCTATATTTTTTATTTGGTATGGGCACGCCGCTAAAATTACCTTCAGTAGAGGCAAAGAATGGCGATATTACAGAGGAGATAAATTTAGCGGGACAGGTAAAGGCGTCTCAGGGCGTTGATTTAGCTTTTGAAACACAGGGTAAAATTGTGGCAAATTATGTTAAAGTCGGCGATAAAATTTATGCCGGACAGGCGCTTTTAGCGATTGACAGCTCCCTGTTGCAGGCGCAATTAAAACAGGCGCAAGCCCAGTTGGACGCATTGAATATTGATACGGTAAAAAGCAAAACAGATGCGGGATTGCAGTCTGTCTACGCAACCAGTTTGAGCGCGGCGCAAAAATCTGTATCAACGGCAAAAGACATTTTGCTAACTATTACTGATCTTCAGAATAATCATTTTAAAACAGAAAACAGCCAAAATATTCCTCTCTTTAACGCAAAGGACAAAGGAGTTTTATCTTTATTGGGGCAACCAAATGCTATTTTATATACATCTGAGGAATTAGCCGCGTTAAATGGAGGAGCCTTCGGATCAATACAAAACGCAATACAAAATCCAACTCAAACCAATACTGATGGGGCGCTTTCGGCTGCAAAAATCGCCCTACAAGATATGAATGATTTAATTAATGCTATTCCCATCATAGATACATTATCTTCTGCAGAAAGAAATATCATAAGCGCTTCTAACGCAAGCATTAATGCAGAAATCATAACAACATCAGCAAATATACAGGCAATAACATCATTGAAAGTCAACAATTCGGCCACTATAACAACGACAAACGCCCAAATTGAAGGTGCCCAGGCAAACATCAATGCAATTAAAACGCAAATTTCAAAAACAGTAATAAGGGCATTGTTTGACGGCCAGGTTGATAAAGATAACGCTGTTGTAGGACAAATAATGTCTTCAAATGTGCCGGTTATAACAATCTCAAACAATAATTTAGAAATAGACACCAATATTCCGGAAGTTGACTTGTCTGAAGCAAAGGTTGGAAATGAGGCCAATATATCATTGGATGCTTATGGAAATAATGTTAATTTTCCGGCAACAATTATTTCAGTAGATTCAGCCCCCTCGTTTGTAAACGGGATAGCTGCCTATGGGGCGAAACTAAAATTCAAGAATTCAGATGACAGGATAAAACCCGGAATGACAGCAAATATAACTGTAATTTCCGATAAGCATTCAAATGTGCTGATGATTCCCATATCAGCTGTCATACAGCAAAACGGAAAATATTTTGTGATAGTGGATAAGGGAAACTCCCAGAAAGACCCCGAAGAGGTTACCGTGGGATTAAGGGATGGTAAAAATATTGAGATAACCTCCGGATTAAAATCAGGAGAAAAAGTCTTTGCTTATTAATAAAATTTTTATTTAAATAAACTTAAATAGCATGGAAACTAATTTAGAAAAAATATCTTCTGTTGTCGGAGTTTTGGAAGCCAAGGAAGAAAAAATAATAAAAGGCACCCGCAATAGAATAATCATAGTAATTGCATTTGGCTTAATAATTTTAGCCGGCATTGGAGGGCTTATATATTGGAACATTGTTTCTGCAAGGGTTTATATAGAAAATGCTTCTGTATCAGCTCCTGTGACTAATTTAGCTCCGACAGTCGGCGGAACCCTGCAGGAAGTATATGTTAATGTCGGAGATTTAGTTAAAATGTCAGCACCTATCGCCAGAATCGGCAACGAATTGATAAAAGCCAGCTCAGACGGCCAAATTCTATCTATAAACACAAATATAGGAGCTTCTTTCGCGCCAGCCCAGGCAGTAGCCACAATGATAAATCCAAATGATTTAAGAGTTGTCGGGCAAGTCCAAGAAGATAAGGGGTTAAAGGATATAAAAATCGGGCAAGAAGCTATTTTCACTGTTGATACTTTCGGCTCAAAAGAATATTCCGGAATTGTAGATGAAATAAGCCCGACCTCAAACGCGGGAGATATTGTTTTCAATATATCGGGTACAAGGCAAGAAATGGATTTTGATGTTAAAGTAAGATTCAATATAGCGCAATATCCGGAACTGAAAAATGGGATGTCGGCCAAACTGTGGATATATAAATAAATGATTGACGAAAACCACAAAAATTTTAAATGGCTTGTATTGCTGACAGTAATTATCGGAACTTTTTTGGGCAGATTGGACTCGACAATTGTGAACTTGGCCCTGCCAAAAATAATAATTGATTTTAAAATCACGGTTTTATCAGCCGGCTGGATTGCAACCGCGTACATATTAGCTAACGCGGTTTTTGTTCCTATCTGGGGAAAACTAGGAGACACAGTTGGCAGAAAAAAAGTTTATATTTTAGGTTTTACAATTTTTATTTTTGGGTCAGCTTTGGCCGGATTTGCATGGAATTTAAGCTCAATGATTGTTTTCAGAATTATCCAGGCAATCGCAGGTTCTGCTGACTATCCCACAGCCATGGCAATTTTGGCTGTAACTTTTCAGCAAGGAAAAGAAAGGGCGCAGGCACTGGGATTATGGTCAGCTTCCTTTGCTGCGGCTGTTGTTTTTGGGCCGTTGATAGGCGGGCCGATGATTGACGCCTTTGGCTGGAGATCAATATTTTTGTTGAATATCCCAGTTGGAATTGCCGGGCTTATAATGGCTTTTATTTTTGTAAGAGAATCTGTGTCAGAACATAAAACTATACATTTTGACTGGTGGGGCGCAATTACTCTTGGCGTCGCTCTTTCATCATTGGTTTTAGTTCTTGACCAGGGCAACGCCTGGGGCTGGTTTGCATATCAGAGCATAATTTGTTATATTTCTACGATTTTATTTACTATTATATTTTTATTTGTAGAATCAAAAGCGCAAGAGCCGATTGTTGACCTTAAATTCTTCAAAAATAGCGTTTTTGTGAATACTCTTTTAAATAACTTTGTTGTTTTTATGGCAATGATGGGGGCTGTATTTTTGATTCCGGTATTTTGTCAAACCTATTTGGGATATAATGCCACACAAACGGGATATTTATTTATACCAATGGCAATTTTCATGATGATTGCTTCTCCAATAGGAGGAAGTTTAACTGGAAAAGTAGAACCAAGATATGTAATTTTTGCCAGTACGCTTGTGGCTGCCGTAGGGATATATTTATTTTCATATTTAGACCCAAGATCAAGTGCCTTAACAGTTATTATCCCTCTCTCAATAATGGCCTTTGGCATGGGTTTTGGCATGGCCCAGCGTACGTCGGTAATCGCCGCTATCGTTCCAACCGAAGAAATGGGAATCGCCTCATCTATATTGGCTCTTGGCAGAAATATCGCCGGAGCTTTTGGAATTGCGGTTTTCGGCACAATTTTAACCAATACAACCAACAGCAATGTTTTGAACACCGCTTATCGTAGTGTTATAAAAATTACGAACCCGGCAATTTATAAACAGGCAGTGGAATTGATTATATTAAAAGCGCAAATAGACGCATACAAACCAGTTTTTATTTGGGCTTCTATTTTATTACTTGTCGGAAGTGCGCTGTCTTTGCTTATAAAAGTTTCTAAAGAAAAAATGCGCGAAGGGCACAAAGGAGAAGAGGCTTTTGTTGAAGTTTAAGCTGCAGGTGTTATAATAAATCAATTTAGCTAACTTACAGCGAACGTCGCAAAGGATATCCTTCGTCCCTTGAGGACGCAGGATGAATTTCCTCGTTCGTTCGAAAATTCATGTTTTTAGCAATCGTTTTCATAATTTTAGGGTTGTTTTTATTATTAAACGCAATGGGCATTATTGTCGGCACAAATTTTTGGGGATTGTTCTGGGCAATAATCTTTTTAGCAATCGGCATAAAGATGCTTATGCGCCAGGGAAGGTGCCCGATATGCTCAGGCTATTGGTGGACAGGAAAAATCCAGGAAAAAATGCATGGACACTGCTGTGATCACGACCACGAGCATCAAGAAAACAAACAATAAAGATAAAAAAGTTGCCGAGAGGCAGCTTTTTATTTACAAATGGGCTCCAGAAATGATAAAATAATGGAATATAATAAAAAATTTACATGTTAAAAGATAAAATTTTTGGGATAAAACGCAATGTTTTCTTTTTGGGGCTGGTGAGTTTTTTTAATGATTTTTCCGGTGAAATGGTGCAATCTGTGATGCCCGTGTTCATAACAACCGTGCTTGGAGCACCGGTTTTTTTTGTGGGCCTGATTGAAGGCACCGCAGATGCACTGGCAAGCGTTTTCCGGTTAATTTCCGGCTGGATGTCAGATAAAATAGGCGAAAGGAAAAGGCCGGCTGTTTTAGGATACTCACTTTCAACCTTAACAAGATTATTTCTAGTCATTGTTAATAATTTCTGGCAGGTTTTTGCGCTTCGCGTAATTGACAGGATAGGCAAGGGCTTTCGGGATAGTCCCAGAGATGCACTAATTGCCGAATCAGCTCCAGAAACGGAATTAGGCCTATCTTATGGCTTCCACAGGGCCATGGACACATTGGGAGCTACTTTCGGGCCGTTATTGGGTTTTTTGATTATCTTCTGGATAAAAGACGGATATAAAGCACTGTTTTTGATAGCATTTTTTCTGGGGCTTTTGGCAATAGGAAGTTTTGTTTTTGTAAAAGACGTTAAAGTTGAAAAATTGGAAAAGCAGGCAAAAAGAATTAAGCTTGACTGGAGCCTTTTTAAAACCCATAAAAAATTTATTTTTATTGTCAGCGCGCTTTTTGTCTTTGGGCTGGGGACTCTGCCCATTGGATTGGTTTTGCTGAAAGCCAAAGATGCCGGCTCTATCGCCGATGTGCCCTTAATGTATTTTGTATACAGTTTGACTTTTGTTATCGTCGCAATTCCTTTAGGCAAATTAGCCGATAAAATAGGGGAGAGGGCTGTTATTGCGCTCGGTTTTTTATTGGCTGCTATTTCCTATATTGGGCTGGCTTTAACGTCTCATTTATTGGCAATTACTCTTTTTTTTATTATTCTGGGAATTTATTCAGCCGCCACTGACGGCATGCAAAGAATGCTGGCTGCAAAATCGCTCCATGGAGAGCTACTCGCAACCGGCCAGGGATTCTTAAACATGGCAATTGGTTTTTCTTCGTTAGGCGCCGGAATCATCGGCGGGCTTTTGTGGACGACAATAAGCGATAGTGCTGCACTATTTTATGCAGCAGCGCTTTCCTTGATTGGCTTAATATTATTTATTATAATGTCTCGCCGATTAAGCTAAGAAATTTGATAAGATTAATAAAAGCCCCGTCATGCTTGACAGGGCTTTTATTATGTGATACTATATGTAACATAAAGGCGTAAGGTACGCCTTGGAGGTTTGCAGCCGGAGAGGCTGGCAGACTGTTGTACATTCTGCAAAGAAGGGAGGAAAGCGCCTATGGCTGTCTGCGCGAGTTTGTTCATTTTGTCCGAATGACGCGCCGGCGCGACCACTGTCACGCATCATCTTGTCAGTAACCCGAAGCGGGTCTATTGGCTGGTAAGGTGATGCTAGACAAGGAGGAATGATCGTGGTTCACGATCGTAAGGGTGCTGTCTTCTAGGCGTTTTGGTGTAGTATCTGGGCATAACCGTTGTCGGGCTCATTGTGGGTCTTTAGGCACAGCGGCTGCCCTCACACACGCGACAACACATCGGAACTTCACCGGAACAGAAAGGAGGAGGGATAGGTGAACGCTCATCATGGGTGCGCGCCAGCCCACACGGCTAAGATCTGTGGTTAGGGCCGGACCAACACGCGCACAACTGACAAGTTCTTTAACACCGTCAAGAAAAGACAAATCCCATTGACGTGAAAAGCGGACCGCTTATGTTCTGGCAGCCAACTTGGCCATTAGGCCATTTCTGTCGGCGCAAGCGCGTCAAACACGTCCGGGTATGCAGTAAAGGGGCAACTCAAATCGAGCTACACAGCACGAAATGGGTTGCCTCTCTTTTTTTGTACAAATTCATTTTTGGCACTTGACAGGCAAGAGTGACAAGAGTAAAATATAATTATTATCTAAACATGATTACGGAACGTCAAGAAAAATTATTAGACTTTCTGATTACGGCCTTCTATATATTTTTTCAATGAAGGGTGCAAGCTCAATAAAATTTATACCAACGTATTCAATAAATGATTACTCAGAGACAAGAGAAACTATTAGACTTTCTGATTAAGGAATATATAAGCACAGACGAACCTGTGAGTTCTAAGGCTTTGAAAAAAGTTACGGATTTGGATGTTTGCGGGGCAACAATAAGAAACGATCTGCAAGTTTTGACCAAGGAAGGGTTTATAGAACAGCCGCACACATCAGCCGGCAGGATTCCAACTAAAAAAGCTTACAGATATTTTGCCGATAAATTTGTTTCACAAGGGGAACAAAATTTATCAGATTTTATTGTGCGACAAATTAGGACGGCCCACCAACAAATAGAGCGTGAAATGAAATCCTTAATGGAAATATCCGAAATGCTTGAAATTTCCCACACGCCGGAAAAAGACACAATATTCAGGGCTTTGACGATTTTAGGGCCGGCACGTGAAATCTGCGAGGATAACGAGGATATCATAACTAAACTCTTGCGAGAGCTCGAGAATTTTTAATTTTTAATATGGAAGAAGATACAAAAAATAAAAAAGAGGGAATTGGTGAAGTTGAAGAACTGCAAAAACAGCTGCAGGAAGCGAAGGCAAAGTGCGAGGAGTATTTAAACGGCTGGAAAAGGGAACGAGCTGATTTTTTGAACTACAAAAAAGATGAAATGGAAAAATTCGGCCAGCTTGCAAAATATGCCAACGAAGAATTAATTTTAAAAATAATTCCGATTTTAGATAATATTTATTTGGCCGAATCGCACGTACCAGCCGAATTGAAGGACCACAAGTGGATAGAAGGATTTAACCAGATTAAAAACCAGCTTTCAGATTTTCTTTCAAAAGAGGGGGTCGAAGCGATAGAATCCATAGGGAGAACTTTTGATCCAAACAAAATGGAATCTGTTGGGGAAATAGAAAGCCCAGAACATAAATTATCTAACATAGTGCTAGAAGAGGTACAAAAAGGATA
This sequence comes from Candidatus Staskawiczbacteria bacterium, assembly GCA_903845295.1. Classification (GTDB taxonomy): domain Bacteria; phylum Patescibacteriota; class Minisyncoccia; order Minisyncoccales; family Staskawiczbacteraceae; genus XYD1-FULL-39-28. The sequence continues at coordinate 797 of CAIMWV010000035.1, read as the reverse complement.
TATAATGCAAGGAAAGTTGATAAGACCGGCTAAGGTGAAGGTCACGAAGTAAACTTTCATCCTGAGCGCCTGCCCTGAGCCTGCCGAAGGGGCGTCGAAGGATAAAAATTTCAAAAAAATGAATAAACAAAAAATAATCAAAGAGGTTGAGAATTATATTAAAAAAGAATTTGAAGGGGATTCAAGCGGACATGACTGGCCGCATATTCACAGGACTTGGGAAATGGCAAAGAAAATTGCAAAAAAAGAAGGCGGGGATTTGTTTATAATTGAATTGGGCGCCTTGCTGCACGATATTGGCGACTGGAAATTTAACGACGACCCTAAAGCCGGCAGTAAAAAATCCAGAGCGCTGCTGGAAAAATTAGGGGCAGATGAGCCAGACATTGCTCATGTATGCCACATTGTAGATAATGTTTCTTTTAAAAGATCCGACCACACGAATGGAATTAAAACCTTAGAGGGTAAAATAGTGCAAGATGCAGACAGGCTGGACGCAATTGGAGCTATTGGGACTGCCAGAACATTTTCATATGGAGGAAGTGCGGGAAGGGCGATACATGACCCAAAAATCAAGCCGAAGCTTCACGGAAAATTTGATGTAGGCAAAAGAGCTAACTATGGCACGGGAATAAACCATTTTTATGAAAAGCTTTTATTGGTAAAAGACCGTTTAAACACAAAAACCGCAAAAAAGATTGCAGTTCCGCGCCATAAATTTTTGGAAATGTATTTAAAACAATTTTTCAAGGAATGGGATGTTAAGATTTAAAAATAATTAAAACAGCAGTGGTGTG
>CAIMWV010000034.1 GCA_903845295.1 Candidatus Staskawiczbacteria bacterium | reverse complement strand
GAGCCACTGGAGCCGCTGCCACTGGAGCCGCTGCCACTGGGGCTGCCGCTACCGGGGCACGAGCTACCGGGGCACGAGCCACTGGAGCCGCTGCCACTGGGGCTGCCGCTACCGGGGCACGAGCTACCGGGGCACGAGCTACCGGGGCACGAGCCACTGGAGCCGCTGCCACTGGGGCTGCCGCTACCGGGGCACGAGCCACTGGGGCACGAGCTACCGGGGCACGAGCCACTGGAGCCGCTGCCACTGGGGCTGCCGCTACCGGCCGAACTACCACTGGCCGTGCCGGCCGAACTACCACTGGCCGTGCCGGCCGAACTACCACTGGCCGTGCCGGCCGACGAACTACTGCTGGTTTTCCTGCCATGGCTGTAATCTCCTCGGGGAATAAGTCCACTGAATAAAAACAGCTGCCTGGCGCACGGCGCCAGAAATCAACTGTTATTTTCAATGAACTTACTATGCAAATATTATAGCATATATATTAAACCGTGTCAAGGGTTTAGACACGTTTTTGGGGCTAGTAAAACATTATCTGCTTTCCCTTTTTTTGCTTGCCTCACAGCGAAATTTGACTTTTGTCATCTCCCGTTAACGGCTCAACGCGTTGAGCCGTTAACGGGCTGTCAAATTTCTACTACTGGAGTAAGCCAGGTACTGAAATTTTGACCATCTTCGGCGATTGGCATTTTGTTCTGTAAAATGCTAGTCAAAATTCTACTACCTAGAAATAAAAAGCACTCGTATGTCTTGAGTGCCCTTGCTGCCGCTTTACACGCGACCTTCTTGTCGAACTTAATATCTTTATCTCCGATGATTCCCATTAAGATGTGTTGATCCCATTGGATGCGTCGGCATCGGATGGCCTCCATTTGGAGGATGGGCGGGACCTGGGTGGTATCCGCCCTGCGGATAGCCCGGATGCGCCGGATGGCATCCATGATTTTCTTGGGGTTTTGAGATGGTTCTGTTAATCGTTCGATATCCATAACACTGGCCACTGACAATACTTCTGCCGTAATACTGGCCACTATACCAGCGATGGCCATAATCGCGGGGATACCATCTGCCATTGTTGCTGTAATACCAGCCACCTCCATCACCTCCATCATAGCTGCTGCCGCTATTGCCTACGCTGTAATGTGTAGAGCCTCTGGGTGAAACAATAGCCGGCGGCTCGCCAACATACACTGGCACGTTGGCAGTGTCAACGGTATTAGCCGTCGCTTGGTCGTCTGGCGGCATTTCTGCCGTTGCCCTTATGGCTGGCGTCAAAACTGCTGGTGCCGGGGTCGCCGTCATTGGGGCCGAGGCGACTACTCGTACTCGCGCCTCAGCTTTCTTCTTGAGGCTATCAATCTGCTGCTGGAGTTCATCCAGATCCTTATCCGACTCGGTCTTGTCGTTATCACGACTGCAACCTTCAAGCAGGCAGGCGATAATGATCGCCAACCCAAACATCATGATCCTTTTCGCCATGGCAGGCTCTCCTAAGAGGGATAAGTCCGTTGAAAACAGATGCCTCGACGCGCTTGCGCCGGGAATGAGCAGCTGTTATTTTCAACGAACTTGACTTATATGATTATATCATATATTATTGTTGATGTCAACCTTAACACCTATTTTCTTCAAAAATGGTGAGGGGTTAAAAGCTTTTTGACTTTCCCCTCGGGTCACGGTATGATATTAGAATCGAGTTTTAGAATCCAAAAAATAGATGATTTCAAGGAAGCGACGAGGAGGTTGTGCAAAATTTTGCACGCCAACGAGGAGCCCCGCAGAAATCAGCTATTTTTTGGATTCCCGAAGGGCGGGCGAATTAAGCTAATCTTCTTCGTTACTTCGGAGCGAACGATGCATTTTACACTGCATCAATTCGCTCCTCGTGTCTCGAAGATTAGCTTAATTCGCTCCGCTAAAATGACTCCAATATTATACCGTGACCCAGTTATACATATAATTAAAAAGTATTATTAAATACGCGCGGGTATGGCGAAACAGCAGACGCGCCAGCCTTAGGAGCTGGTGGGAGAAATCCCGTGAGGGTGCAAATCCTTCTACCCGCACATCAAAGATAAAACCCATGGACAACCATGGGTTTTATCTTTGATTCTGGATTTTGCATCAACTAAAATTCCCGAATCGCGACGAGCCCGCAGGTTTTCAAACCCTGAGGAGTCGGGACGGCGAAGGGCGAGGAGGCGATGCCTTCGGGCAACTCGTGCAAATCCTTCTACCCGCACAAAAACAAAAAACTCTTCTGAAATTTCAGAAGAGTTTTTTGTTTTTGGATTCCTAAGAAATTTTTACGCCGATTTTTCCGGTGCCAGCTTCATCTTTGGGAATTTTTACAGTTAAAATTCCCTTATCAATCTGCGCATCAGCCTTATCTATATTAATGTTTTCCGGCAAGACAATTTTTCTGGAAAATGGGCCCCAATAGCATTCCTGGTAAAAATATTTTTTATCGGGGTTGATGTGCGGGTCGCACCTGTTGCCTCTTATGACCATCATATCTTTTTCTAAAGATATATCTAAGTCTTTTATCTGCACGCCGGCAATTGTAGCCAAAACCACAAAATCGGAATTTGTCTCATAGACGTCTACTACAAGCTCTCCATCTTGGTCAAATATCTCTGTGGCACCCTTTGTATCATCTTTTTTTTCTTCTAAATCCCCCGAGGGGATTTCTATCTTTTTTTCTTTTGCCATAATTTTGTGAATTCTGGATTCTGACTTCAAAATACCGAATTCAAAATTAATTTATTTTGCATATGCTTTTCATTTTCTTGAGCTTTTCAAATCCTGAGAAAACGAAAAAAGCAAGTGTTAATATTATGACTATAGGAACGATGAACTTCGCAGGTTCAGGTAATGTTATTATAGATAAATCATAGAATCCATGCAAGGCCGTTGCCATTACTATGCCGGCAATAAGAGATATTTTTCTTGCTTTTACTTCACAAAAAGAAATGGCCAGCGAATAACCTACAGCTGCCGAGCATAAAGTGTGCAGGAAGGTTGCGCCTACAAATCTTATAATATCTATAATCAAAATTTTACTTATTAATTGGTCAAAAGACATTTGCCCTATGGGCATGAACAGGTAAAAAATATTTTCTACAGCAGCAAAACCCAAAGCGGCAATTACCATATAAAGCATCACATCCAGCGGTTCATCCAAATCCGGGCTGTCGATTACCTTTAATCTGATTACCAGGTATTTAAAAAATTCTTCCGAAAAGGCTATTATCAAAAACCAGTATACTAAATTTTTTAATATAAGATTTATACCAGCTTTATCTAATAAATTTGTAAGTCCTATTTGTATTAAAAGTACCGGCAAGGTTATTAAAGCGCCCCATAAAAATATTTTCAGTATCATTCTTTTAGGTTCGGGATGCACATCTTCTTTCAGGTAATAAAAAAGCCAAATTGAACTGGGCAATATGCCTAAAACTATATAGATTATTATGTAGTAATCCATTTATATGATTATAATATTTTTATTCTATCATTTTTCAAACCAGGTTTCTACCATCAAACAATCCCGTTTATTTTTAATGGGCAATTGCTGGTAAATTTCTTCAGTTATAAAGGGCATAAAAGGATGTAAAAGTTTCAGTGATTCAGAAAGCAGGGTTATTAAAAGATACTGGCTGGCAGCTTTTTCTTTTTTAGCCCGTCCCGAGGAGCCCGAAGGCGACAAAGGGTAAAGGCGCGGTTTTTGTTCTTCTATAATTTTGTCGCAGAATGTATGCCAGAAATAATGGTATATTTTTTCAGAAGCAACATAGAATCTGAATTCATCCATTTCTTTTGTTATCTCTTTCGCGGTTTTCTGAAAATCTTTTATTGTCTTTTTGTCTTTAGCGCTCAGCTGAATTTTAATGTTGGCGTTATAGCCATCTAAATTCATCAATACGAATCTTGAAGCATTCCATATTTTTGTGGCAAAATTTCTGTATCCTTTTATTTTTTCTTCATAGATTACAGGGTCGTTTCCGGGCGTGTTTCCTACAATCAAGGCCATCCTTAAAGCATCTGCTCCGTATAAATCAACAACTCCCAAAGGGTCAATGACGTTTCCCTTGGATTTGGACATTTTTTGCCTTTCTTTGTCTCTTACTAATCCGTGCAGATAAACATATTTGAAAGGAGCTTCTCCTGTTGCATAGATGCCCAGCATAATCATTCTGGCCACCCAGAAAAATAAGATATCCCAGCCGGTTTCCATAACATCTGTCGGATAAAATTTTTCAAAATCTCCTTTTTCAGTTGATTTTAAAGTTGCAAAGGGCCACTGCCCGGATGAAAACCAGGTATCAAAAACTTGCCCTGAAGGATCGCCCGGGATTGGAATTCCCCAGGTGATTTGGCGCGAAATATTCCAGTCTCGCAAATTTTTCATCCAATGCAAAAATACTTTTTCCAATCTTTTCGGGATAAAAACAATTTTTTTGCCTTTTACGGCTTTTACTGCAGAATCTCTAAGGGAAAGTTTTCCGGACTTCGGTTTCGCAGTCATTTTCACGAACCACTGGTTGTCCAAAATCATCGGCTCAATGATATTCCCGCATTTATAGCACAAAGCAACATTATGTTTATAATCAAGCTGGGTTTTCGCAGGATCCAAAAGCCCTTTTTGTGCCATAGCTTCGGCAATTTTTTCTCTGGCTTCTTTCACTTTCATTCCCTGATAGGGGCCGGCTAATTCGTTTAATTTTCCATATTTATCAATGACCTGTTTTGGTTCAGGAATTTCATTTATGTGCCTTTGCCAGATTTCAAAATCAACCGGATCGTGTGCCGGAGTTACTTTTACCACGCCAGTCCCAAATTCAGGGTCAACTGCTTCGTCGGCGATTACTTTAATTTTATTTTTGCCCAGCAAAGTTTCAATTTCTATTTCTTTGCCGATATAGTCTTTATATCTTTTGTCTTTTGGATTTACTGCCACAGCCGTGTCTCCAAATTTTGTTTCAAGCCTAACAGTGGCTAATTCCAATGGCCCGTATTTTATAAAATACAGAGGATCATTCCTTTCCTCATATTTTATTTCCACATCAGACAGGGAGGTCTGGTGTTTTGTGCACCAGTTTACAATTTTTTTTCCTTTATAAACCAGCCCGTCTTTTTTCAACTTTTCAAATGTCTCATAAACAACTTTTATGATATTTTCATCTAAAGTAAATTTTTCCCTTGACCAGTCGCACGAAGCCCCCAGTTTTTTTAACTGGTGCTCCATAACTTTCTTGTTTGCCAAAGTAAATTCCAAAATTTCTTTATACAGCTGATCTTTGGGTATTTGGAACCTGTTCCTTCCTTCTTTTTCCAATTTTTTATCAAAAACAACCTGTGTTTCAAAGCCGGCATGGTCAGCTCCCGGAAGCCATAAAGTTTTTCTGCCTTTCATTCTTTGGTACCGAATCATTATGTCTTCTAAAGTAACAAAAAGCGCGTGTCCGATATGCAAAGACCCGTTGGCATTCGGCGGAGGCATTATTATTGTAAACGGCTTTTTATGGCGCAAAGGCAGTTTGTCAGGATTAAAAAAACCGCTTTTTTCCCAAAGCTGGTAAATTTTATCTTCAACCTCTTTTGCGTTGTAAGCTGTTGGCAATTCCATAGTTTTTATTTGTTCATTCTATCAAAGTTATGAGAGCGGGTAAATCTTGACATTACTTTATTGATATGATATTGTATACTTATGTAAATTTTCGGTTACTCTTTTTAACCCTTTAGACCAGCTGCGTCTTTAAACCAGCAGAAAGGCAGGTGATAAATATGGTGACTGCCGAGGAAATACTCGAGGGTTTGAAGATTCTTGTAGAACCAACAGACTCTCCTCGCGCAGCGGAAGCCAAAGAAATTGTTCTAGCGGCTCTCCATGAAGTTCCAGAAGAAACCTTGATGAAGATTCATAAGGTTTCTGATGAACTGGGCTTCTTTGCACAAGAATGTGTCCCATTCTTGTCCGATGAGACCAAAAGAAGAATACTTACGGTGAACACCGTTGTACTAAATGGCACCGTGATGTATCTTCTGTGTGGTTTCAGGAGACTCACCAAGCCCGCCTAGTGACAATTTCTTCGACCTAAGCAAGTCGTAAAACTGCTCTTTTTTATTTAGAGATTCGTAAATTGCCGTCAGCAGAAATATTTTGCCATTTGACGGTATTTTTTTTGTGGTAAAATCCTGCGACTGCCGTCATAACTGCGTTATCGGTTGATAAATTTAGTTTTGGAACAAAAAATTCTGTTTTTCCCTCAGCGGTAGTGGTAGGAAATTTTGCTAGAGCAAAATTTCCTACCACTACCTTTTTTAGCGCTTTCTCAAATTGTTTTCTAAGTTCTTGGTTTGCTGAAACCCCTCCGCCCAAAATCAATGATTTTGCATTAAAATCTTTAACAGCCTTCATTGTTTTCTTTAGCAAAACATCGATTACCGCTTGTTGAACCTCAGCCGCCATTTGTTTTTTGTATTCTATATTTTTATTTATAATTTTTCTATCAGCATATAAAACAGCAGTTTTTAAACCTGAAAAACTGAAATCATAATCTTTTGTGCCAATCATCGGGCGGGGGAGAAGTCTTTTAGTTTGTATCCCTTCTGCCAGTTTTGAAATAATTGGACCGCCCGGATATCCTAAGCCCAAAATTTTTGCGCATTTATCAAAACACTCGCCTGCTGCGTCATCTCTTGTTTCACCAAGAATTTTATATTTTCCTGTTTTTTCAACCAAAATAATTTGGGTATGCCCGCCCGAAACAACCAAAGCAATCGCAGGAAATTTTATGTCAGGATTCTGCAAAAAATTTACCAAGATATGGCACTCTATATGATTTACCGGCACAATCGGGATGTTCCAAAAGGAAGAAAGCGCTTTGGCAAAATTAACTCCAACCCATAAGCAAGGCTCTAGCCCCGGGCCATTTGTTACAGAAATCAAATCAATATCTGGTTTCCCATGTTTTTTTAAAAATGGAATCAGCTTTTTTTCTAATTCCGGTTCTCTTTCTAAAATTTGTTTAATGGTAAGAAATTTTGCTTCAGCAAAATTTCTTACCATTTTATTCCCCATTTTTGGATTCAATAATTTAGATTCTTTCAGAGCTTTAACTAAAACCGGCACCAGATTTTTTTGATGCTCTCTTTTTGCGAGCATCGGGTAGACTCCGCCATATTTTTTATGGACTTCGATTTGAGAGGCAATAATATTAGACAGTACCTTAAAATTACCGCGTTTGTCAGCCTCTAAAATTGCGATTCCGGTATCATCACAGGATGTTTCTATAGCTAAAATTTTCATGAATGAATTATATAAGAAAACTTGAAAAAATTCAATTTTTAATGTAGGATACAAAAGTAAATGGCCCTATCGTCTAGCCTGGTCTAGGACGCGAGCTTTTCAAGCTTAAAACCCGGGTTCAAATCCCGGTAGGGCCACATGGAGTATGTTTATTTTCTTCTTTTAAATAACGGGAAAACTTATAAAGGATCGACGTCTGATTTAAGAAGAAGAATTAGCGAGCACAATCAAGGGAAAGTTAAATCTACAAAACATAAAAGACCATTGAAGTTAATCCATTACGAAGCTTATTTATTAAAACAAGATGCTGTGAGGAGAGAAAAATATCTGAAAACAACATACGGTCGCAGAGATATAAAAAGACAACTTTCTTCGCTTTTAAAATATTTAAAACTAACAAAATAATTGGTTCACCCGATGATAAACATCGGGTGCCAGGTGTTCATCACCTGGCAAATCCCGGTAGGGCCACTTTTAAAAATGCCTAATAAAATTATTCTTGTTGATAAGGAAGATAATGAAATCGGGACAGAGTTTAAACTGAAAGCCCATAAAGAAGGAAAATTACACAGGGCGTTTTCCATTTTTATTTTTAACTCAAAAGGAGAATTGCTTTTGCAAAGGCGGGCATTGAAGAAATATCATTCGGGAGGCTTGTGGACAAATTCTTGCTGCAGCCATCCTAAGTCAGGAGAAGAGATTTTATTTTCCGTCCACAGAAGATTAAAAGAAGAGATGGGGTTTGATTGTGACATGGAAGAAATATTCAGCTTCATTTATAAGGCAAGATTAGACCGCGGATTGACTGAAAATGAATTTGACCATGTTTTTATCGGAAAATTTGACGGCACTCCTGAAATAAATAAAAAAGAAGCGGAGGAAGTTAAATGGGTAAGTTATGATTTTTTAGAAAAAGACATCAAGGAAAATCCCGAAAAATATACCTATTGGTTTAAGGCGTGCTATAAAAAAGTTTTTGAACTGACAAAAGGGAAAATTTAGAATTTAGCAAACGGTTATTATATGGATAAAAAAGAATATTTGGATATCTCAAAGGCCTCGGATATCAAAAATCTCAGGGAGAGGAGCTTATACAGACTTTTTGAAATGACTCCAGGAATCATAAGTTTGGGCACACTTTTCGGTGTGCTTGTTTTTTCGTGGTTGCTTCCTTCGTGGGTCGCAATTTTTATCATATGTTTTTGTTTTTATTACCTCTTCAGGATATTTTATTTTTCTTTGCACCAACTGGTGGGATATTTCAGGGTTAAAAATAATATGAAAAAAGACTGGCTGAAAGAGTTAAAAAAAATAAAGAATAAAAATTGGAAAGACATATACCACGTTGTTATTTTTCCGGCATATAAAGAGACCGAAGAAATCATTGAAGAGAGCATCGAAACTTTAATAAAATCTGATTATCCTAAAGAAAGAATGATAGTAGTTTTAGCCGTAGAAGAAAGAGCCGGCCAGATTTTTGAAAAGCAGGCTAAGGTTATAGCCGGCAAGTATTCGGACAAGTTTTATAAATTTTTAATTACTGTCCATCCGGCCGGAATAAAAGGCGAGCTTGCAGGAAAGGGTTCTAATACGGCTTTTGCGGGAAAAGAAGTTAAAGAAAAAATAATTGATAAATTAAAAATACCATATGAAAATATTTTAATTTCAACCTTTGATATTGATACAAAAGTTTTTCCGCAATATTTCGCCTGTTTGACATGGTATTATTTAACAGAGAAAGATCCCGTAAATGCCAGTTATCAGCCGATACCAGTTTACAATAATAACATTTGGTCTGCCAATGCATTTTCCAGGGTTGTTTCAACTTCGAACACTTTTTGGCAGATGATCCAGCAGGAGAGGTCAGAAAAACTTACAACTTATTCTTCACATTCAACTCCGGCCAAGGTTTTTTTTGAGGTGGGCTATCCCAGCAATGTTGTATCAGACGACTCGCGAATTTTTTGGCGCGCATATTTATATTACGACGGAAAATATAGAGTAATCCCCATGTATTATTTAGTTTCTATGGATGCTGTGCAGGCAAAAAATTTGTGGCGCACAATTTTAAACCAGTATAAGCAGCAAAAGCGCTGGGCATGGGGATGCGCTGAAATTCCGTACATGATGTTCGGGTTTTTAAACAATAAAAAAATATCCATCTGGCATAAAATAGGTCATCTTTATACTATAATTGACGGATTCTGGTCATGGGCGACAGCAGCGCTTTTATTGTTTTTATTGGGCTGGCTGCCGATACTTTTGGGCGGACAAAAATTTAATTTTACTGTTTTATCTTTCAATTTGCCGATTTTAACCAGCCAGATTATGACAGTTTCAATGGCCGGAATGTTTGTATCGGCAATTTTGAGTACAATGCTTCTGCCCCCGGTTCCAAGAGATATTAAATGGTATTTAAGATGGCTCAAAAAATCCACTGTTTTTTTACAATGGATATTTTTGCCAGTAACTTTAATTTTATTCGGTTCTTTTCCGGCACTCGATGCCCAAATACACTTGATGGTCGGCCGTTACATGGGCTTTTGGGTTACAGAAAAAGTTCGTAAATAAAAAAATAATAATGAATAATTGGGCTAAGATAAAACCGGATAAAATACCCACTTCAACAGAAATTGATAATGATTTTTGGGGCTACTTTAAAAAAGGAGATAAAATTTTGGATGTAGGATGCGGCATCGGAAAAAATATAATGAATTGTTTGTCGAAAGGGTTGGAAGTTACCGGCATAGATATAAACAAAGAAGCCATAAAAATTGCAAAAAATAATCAGGATCTCTCAAGTGCGGAAATTTTTGCAGAAGACATCTTAAACTCCAAATTTAAGGGTTTTAATGGAGTATTATTGCAAGGAGTTTTGTGCACAATGACAGAAAAGGAGCGCGTAAGATGCTTAAAAAAAGTAAAAGAAGCTTTGATCAAGGGAGGAATATTACATGTGGCTGAATTCGAATCTAATGATGATAACATTGAAAGATATAAAAAAGATTTTGAGCTGACAAAAGAATGGGGAACATTGTCTATTAAAGATGTTTTAGACGGAGAAGAAATATGCCCCAGCCATCAATTTTCTGAAAAAGAAATCGGGAATTTGTTAAAGGATTTTAAAATATTAAGCTTTAAAAGGAAAATTTTTATTTCTTATCACGGCAATAAAATTCCCGGAATAATAATAATTGCCCAAAAATATAAAAATGGCAAATAATTAAAAAGCGCTATCAAAAGATAGCATTTTTTAATTTGTAATCTATTCAAAGTGGATTCTAGTCTGGAATTGTTTCAAGCGTTCTTTCAGTTCTGGATAATTTTTTAGTTCAGGATCTTTTTCCAGAATTTCCTTGGCGGCCGCGCGGGTTTTTTCAACTAAAAATATATTGGTTAGGCCTTGCATCGCCATATCTGGAATTCCCCATTGCTGGGTTCCGTAAAGCGAACCCGGGCCGCGGATTTCCAAATCCTTTTCAGCTAGTTCAAATCCATTATTTGATTCAACCAAAGCTTTTAATCTTTTTCTGTTTAGCATGCTCGGGTCTGTGGTGAACAAAAAACAATATGACTGCATGTCTGACCTGCCTACTCGTCCGCGGAATTGGTGAAGCTGTGAAAGCCCGAAGCGCTCTGCTCCCTCAATCATCATAATTGTCGCCCTTGGCACATCAACGCCGACCTCAACAACAGAAGTGGAAAGCAAAATATCGATCTCGCCTTTTTTGAAATCCAGCATAATCCTTTCTTTTTCCGGGGCTTTCATTTTTCCGTGCAGCATTGTAATCCTCAAATCAGGAAAAACTTCTTTTGACAGTCTTTCATATTCTTCTTTCAGGGCTTTAACTTCATTAACTGCCAGCTGGCTCAAACTTAGCACGTTGTAATTCTGTGGGATAAAACTTCCTGAAACAGGCCCATGTTTTTCAATAGCTTCTTTCAATTTTGTGGCCTGAGAGTCAATTTTTGGAAAAATCACAAAAACCCCTTTGCCGTCTTTCACTTCTTTTTCAATAAAGGCATAAGCTTCTTTCCTCTGGTTCGGTTCTACAATAATTGTTTTTATTTTTTTCCTGTCTTTTGGCATTTCATTTATTAAAGACAAGTCCAAATCGCCATAAGCAGTTAACGCCAAAGTTCTTGGAATCGGGGTTGCTGTCATTGAAAGAAGGTGGGGGACCAGCTTTTTATTCTTTATCAGGTGGTCTCTTTGTTCAACTCCAAATCTATGCTGTTCGTCTAAAATTACCAGGGCCAAATCTTTAAACTCAACTCCTTTTTGGATCAAAGAATGAGTGCCAATGGCAATATTCAATTGCTCATTTTCCAGGTCTCCGAGAAAACTTTTTTTTGAAATTTCTGCGGTTTCGTTATCCTTGAAGATCCGGGCGTTTTTGCCTGTTAATAAACCAATCTTAACACCGAAATTTTTTAACAATTCTGATATTGTTTTGAAGTGCTGTTTAGCTAAAATTTCCGTCGGAGCCATAAATGCAACTTGATGGCCGTTTTTTATAACATTTAAGGCCGCCATTGTTGCTACGACTGTTTTGCCGGATCCAACGTCGCCCTCAAGCAATCTGGACATCGGAACCGTTTTTTCCAAATCTTTTAAAATTGCGAACGCGCATTTTTTTTGGGAATCAGTCAGTTTGAAAGGCAGGGAATCGGTAAAATTTTTCATCAGATCTGTGTCCATCGGACAGGCGGCAGATTTTTTTTGCATCAATTTTATTTTTTCTTTCAGGACATTGAGCTGTATCAAAAAAAGCTCTTCAAAAGAAAAGCGCGCTTTTGCCGCATCGGCATGCTCAAAGGAATCTGGAAAATGCAATTGCCAGACAGCTTCCTGTATCGGCAAAAATTTATATTTTTTTATAATTTCTTTCGGTAAAGTTTCCTGTATTTGGTCGGCAAACCTGTAGAGCAGGGGCTTTATCACATATCTTAGCCAGCGGGAAGTAATACCCTTTGTTTCAGAATAAACAGGCACAATTCTGCCCGTGTGGGTTAATTCCTCATTTTCCCCGATTTCATTTATCCTTTCATAAGCCGGACCGTTAAAAAATAAACCCTCTTTGCCTAGGCTGATTTTTCCGGCTAAGCAAATAAAATCATTCTCTCTTAAAGATTTTTCCAGATATGGCTGGTTAAACCAAATAACATTAATCTGGGCTGTTCTGTCTTGCACGACCGCCTTAGTTATAGCCATTCTTCCATAAATGGATTTGGAGGTTTCTATTTCTATAATTTCTCCCTGCACACAAGCAACTTCACCTAATTTATTTCGGGCCTGGCTGATAGAAATTATTTCTGAAAAGTCATCATATCTTGCCGGAAAATAAAAAAGCAGATCCTGCACAGTTTTTATGCCGAACTTTTTTAATCTTTTTGCATAAGCAACCCCGATTTTAGGAATTTCTTCAACTGGAGTTGAAAGAGAAATCATATTGTGCCCCCAAGAGGATTCGAACCTCTATCACAAGATCCGCAATCTTGCATTCTATCCATTGAACTATGGGGGCATTTTCAATTTAACCATACAATAAAATATTGATAAAATCAAATTGACTTCGCATAATTTTTATGATAAAAATGAAAGCGGAGGAGTCGCATAGCGGCTATTGCACCTGTCTTGAAAACAGGAACCCCTCACGGGGTTCGTGGGTTCGAGTCCCACCTCCTCCGCTTGAAAAAAAAATGCCTTTCGGCATTTAGATTTTCAATGGGCAGGGGGTTGTGCGAGAACCCACTCCCCGAATTGTCCCGAGCCCGCAGGTTTTCAAATCCTGAGGAGCGGAGCGACGAAGGACGAGGGAGCAATGCCTTCGGGCAACTTTTCGAGTCCCACCTCCTCCGCAGGCCAGCTGAAGTCCGCGTGTCTTCAGAAACGAAAAATACAAACAAAACGCGGAGCGTGCTCGTCCTCAGCTCAATCAAAAAATATATAGAGCAGGACACCTCCTCCGCACAGGAGATTGAAAATGTAATATCTAAAAAGGAGGAGTCGCATAACGGTATTGCAAGAGATTGCTAATCTCTGCCCCTAACGGGGCCTGTGGGTTCGATTCCCACCTCCTCCGCTTGAAAAACAAAACGCCTTTAAAAAGGATTTTGTGATAAAATAAAATAATATAAATTTAAATAATTTTAAATATGTTAAAAGAAAGCGGAGAATCAAAACCAAATCATGAAGAATCCAGGAAAGATTTCGAAGCCGGAGCAAAAAAAGAAGCAGCAAAGCGCCATCCTTTAAGAAATATTGTCAGCAAAGTGCCCGGCTTAGGGAATATAATGGAAAAACCGACCGAAGATGTTATTCATGAGGAAGCCAATAAAGAAAATGAGAGAAGAGAAAGCGAAAAAATGCGCGCCCGCGTCGATGCTTTGGGTAAAATCAAATATAAAAATTTTATAAAAGCGTTAGCTGAAAACGAAGATGAATTCCGGGAATTATTGAAAAGAGGGGGCACAAAAAATGAAACTGTTGAAGAGGCAGCCAACGAATTTTCAACAAAAGATTTGCAAAGAATAGAAGCTGAAGAACAAAAACAGATAGATGATTTAACCGGCCTGAAAAGAGCGGTGGCCTGTGCCGGAGATTTTTCTGAATTGCTCGCCTTGGAAAAAAGGCTTGAAAACAAAAATGAAACTAAGCCACCTTTCCAGTGTTCTCTGCTGGTTATTGATTTTGATAATTTTAAGAAAATTAATGATACATACGGGCACGATGCCGGGAATGCTGCTTTAAAGGCAATGGCCGAGGCCATAAAACGCACGGTCCGGGCATCTGATATAGTATACCGCTTTGGCGGAGATGAATTTGTGGTTTTGCTTCCAGCGACTGATTCTTTGGGTGCTTTTGAAATTGGTAAAAAAATCGGTTTGGAAATCAGAAAATTGATAATACCAATCTCAGAAGGTAAAGAATTAAAAGACAGGACCGTCAGTATCGGCTGCGCCGGAACAGACCAATTTCCGGAAGAATGGGAAAACTATAATCCTGATGATATGGAAGCAGCTGATAAATTTTTGACTGTCATTTTTAAGGCTGCAGATAGCTCGCAGTATATTTCAAAAGAAAAAGGCAGGGATCGAACGACGCGTTATGTCAGGAAATCAGAGGGCGATAAATCATTGAAAGAAGCGGCATAATTTATAACCGTACGCTATAATTTTACCTAATCAGGTAAAATATACTAACAGACCTACATATTCTAATATTTTTTGGAGCTAAATTATAAAGTACCGCTACATAGAATTTTTTAAATAAAAAGTAAAATAAGAAAATGGAAAATGAAAAAAAATTTGCATGCGCGATAAATTGTATGGATGGAAGAGTCCAGGATGCTGTTAAAAGTTATATGCAAAAAAATTACGGCGTTGATTATGTGGATATGGTGACTGAGCCCGGCCCGAATAAAATTCTCGCAAGTCCTGAGCTTGCCGAAGGATTGGTGGAGAATATAAAAAAGCGCGTGGAAATTTCTGTCCATCATCACGGATCAAAAGTTGTGGCGATTGTCGGGCATTTCGGCTGCGCCGGAAACCCGACAGAAAAAGAAGAGCAGATAAAACATTTAAAAATCGCAAAAAAAACAGTTAAGGCATTCGGTTTTCCAGTCGAGGTTATTCTTTTATGGGTTGATGGCGATTGGCAAACTGTAGAATTAATAAAATAAGCTAACAGCCTCCCGTATATTTTTTATATGAAGGGTGCAAGAAAAATAATAAAAATGCGGGGATACAATCTCGCATTTTTATTTACACTGAGCTCGCCGAAGTGTTGACTAAAAATATAAATTGTTTTAATATCCAGTATCAAAGCAGTTGTTTGTCAAATAGGCTTAAAGAACAGGAGTCCTACAATGAACCAGGAACCGAACAAAGAGCGCGGTTGGTTTTACCGCAATTGTGCCAACATTGTCACGATGTTGAGATTCCCAATTTGTTTTGTTCTCTTGTGGGTAGTGATCTACCATAGAGAATGGACATCTTTAATCCTGCTCTTGGTGACAGGAGCATGTTTTACAGATTGGCTCGACGGATGCCTGGCGAAGGGGCTTAAAATCACAAGCAGGTTCGGCGCTGCTGCAGACCGTCTTGGAGACAAGCTGCTTTTAGGGATCATGTTTTTATTTTTGATTTTGGACGGACGCATCCATATTACACTGAAGATAATCACGATTCCCATGGCAGTTCTCGAAACAATGCTGCTGTTGATTTGGTTCATGGGCGTGAAAAGGAAGATGGATGTGGCAACAGTCAAATCGACAGGCAAATACGGACCCGGACAGATTAAAATGGGCCTGATGTCTGCGGGCATCCTTTTCTGCCTAGTCAACCTCATAGTTGAGGAGAGTTGGGGGCCGGGGTACAATCTTTATGCAACTACCTTGATAAATATAATGTTTGCGATTTCCTTGTTCTTCGCGGTAAAGAGCTATATAGCCCATAGGGCTAAATATCGCCTACAGTCATCGCAACTGTCAGCTAAATAGAGTCAGATGCAGGAGTATACTCGGGCATGCGTGTCATGCCCGAGTTTTTTTATTGATTTTTATAGGGAAAATTCGCACAAAAACTGCCTTCCATGGGTAGTTTTTTAATAATTGATTAAAAATGATAATTTGAGCAAAAATTTAATGTAGAGCATTACAGCCCCTAAGAAACATATTCCTGAGTACCTATTTTTAGCGTCAAGGGGTTATAAGACAAATTTATAATTTTTTTATGGTCTTTTTAACCCTCCCGGGCGATACAAACTCCACAGACCTGTTTTACTCCGTTTTCTTTCAAAATTTTTGCGCATTGTTCCATTGTAGAGCCGGTGGTGTAAACATCATCGACTAGAAATATCTTCTTGCCCTGAGCGAAGTCGAAGGGTTTTTTCACTGTAAAAGCCCCCTCTAAGTTTCTCTCCCTTTCTTCTTTGGATAGTTCCATCTGAGGCTTTGTATTTTTTATTTTTATCAAATTATCTGAAATCACGGGGATTCGTAAAACTTTTGACAGTTCTTTTGCCAGTTCTTCTGATTGGTTATAGCCGCGGATTTTTAGCTTCGTTTTTTCCAGGGGAATCGGGACCAAAATTCCATTATCCCAAATCTCATCAGTATTTTTTCCTGAAATTATAAAATGTTCAATCAGAATGTTTGCCAAAGTTTTGGCCAAATCTTTTAGATACGGTTGATATTTGAATTGGTAAATTAATTTTTTGGTCAGGTGTTTTTCTTTGTATGGCAACGCTGAGTAAAGGCCGGAAAGTTTTTTATCCCGGCACCTTTGGCACTTGCCTGATTTCGAGCCTGGCGGAAGGCGGAGGGGCTTTGTATTGCAAAGGCAATAATCAAATTCTGCGATATCTAAAAGCGCCCGGCAATCGTCGCATAAATATGTGCCTTCTTTCCGGCATCCCAAACAGAACTTTGGGAAGAATAAATCAAGAAGAAATTCTTCGGTTTTAGGTATTATTTTATCCACAGTGTTATTTTATTGACTTCATTATATAATAAACGTAGGTCTGCTGCCTAATATTTTTCGTTACGAAAATTAAAGATTTTCGAGCGAAAAATCATAAAGGCGAGGAGGCTTATCGATGAAATAGATAAGTCGACGAGATTTTGTGATTTTGCAGCTACTTAATTGCGCACAATTACAATGAGCGTAGCGAGTGGTTCTAAATATTTGTTTTGTAGTAGAAAAAATATTAGGCAGCAGACCTATTAAAATGGCTTCAAATTTCCTAGGAAATTTTAATATAGAAAAATTGAATATTTTTTCCAATCCCTTGAAAATGTTTTTTCCTAAAAAAATGGTTGGAATCGATGTCGGCACTTCATCCATTAAAGTCGTTGAAATATCAAGATGGGGCGAAGGAAAAACATTGGAAAATTATGGAGAAATTAAATCAGCGTCTCTTTACAAGGAGCCCTTCAGGAATGTTGAGAAAGGAAGCTATCTGCTTTCCAATTATTTTGTTTCCAGGGCGGTAAGAGCTGTTTTAGATGAGGCGAAAATAAAAACTAAAGCAGTTATATTTTCAATCCCAGATTTTTCGACTTTTTGCACTTCTTTCGAATTGCCGCCGATGTCAGCTAATGAATTAAAAGACGCAGTTTATTATAATGCTTCGCAATATATCCCGTTGCCGGTAACGGAGACAACCTTAGATTGGAAATTGATAGGAGGAACTCCCGGCGATAAGCAATCCAGCCTCAAAATATTTTTAGTTGCCATACCAAACCAAATTGTGCAGGATTATCAAAAAGTTGCCCAATTAGCCGGCGTAGAGCTTTATGCGGTGGAGGCTGAGGTGCAGGGATTGGTCAGGTCTTTGGTCAGGGAAAACAGGAATTATGTGTGTTTGATAGACATTGGAGTCCAAAGCACAACCATTAATATAATTGACAGAAAAAATTTAAAAAAGAGCTACAGCTTCGATTTTGCCGGCAGCCAGCTTACTTACAGTATATCTTCAGCTTTGGGTTTGGGGCACGAGGAAGCAGAAGAGTTAAAAAACAAAGAAGGATTGACTTCTACAAAAGAAGAAATTTCAAAAACACTGTACCTGTTAATAGATCCCCTGATAATTGAAGTTAAAAAATTATTATCTGATCTTTATCAGCAGGAGGGCAAAGAAGTTGATGCAATCTATCTGACCGGCGGCACGTCCGGCCTGCCTGGCCTTAAAGAATATTTCGCTGAGGTTTTTAAAAAGAAAGTCGAAATTCCCAATTGTTTTTCTGAACTTTTGTACCCTCCAATTTTAGGACAAACTCTTGAAAAAATGGCTCCAAGTTTTTCTGTTGCGACCGGCGTAGCGCTTGGGGGTCTGGAGACATAATCTGTGCCGGTTTGATTTTGTGTTATAATATAAATATAAACTGATAATTTAAGAATAAATAGTAAATTAGTGATTTATCGGCAATTATGGATTTTTCTGTAATTTTTCAATTAAGAACTAAGAAATTCTGGTGGATGGATGTCATATTTTATTTTGTAATATCTTTGCTGATAGCTACTGTATTTTGCTATATTATTTTTTTAACTAAAAACAGCTTTCAAAGAGAAGATATCAAAAAAGAGATTGCGGCCTTGCAAACAGTAGGCACCGACCAACAAAAAGAATATGAAAAAGAAGTTATTAGTTATCAGGGTAAGATTAATGACTTTTCCAATTTATTAAAAAACCATGAATTTGCTTCGAATGTGTTCGCCTTTATACAGACGCAAACCATGCCGAATGTTTGGTTCAGTCAATTCAATTTAGATGAAAAAAATAATGGGGTGCAATTATCCGGAGAGGCCGACGATATAGATGCTCTTTCGAGGCAGGTGGCGACTTTCGAAAAAAATAAATATGTTGAAAATATTGGAAACCTAAGTTCTTCATTGGGAACATCTGCAAAGATTGGATTTAATATAAACCTTATACTAAACAAGGATATATTCAGTTATATTTCTAGTGTGCCTGCAGTTCCAGAGACTGCTGCACCAGCAGGGGAGACATCATCCTTAACTGGGATTCCAACTGGTCAAACAAATTCGGTAGTCCCCGGAGGGGCTCCTGGAACTGTCACCAATAATACAACCGCCACCAATAATACAACCGCAAATCCAACGACAAATGGGCAGCAAACCCCTCAGGCCCCAGGAGGAATCCCAAGCAGCCAAAAATTAATAATTTCTTTTCATTTTCTTTTGAATCCGGAAATTGTTGGAACAGTAGACGAAACAAATCATACTGTTACCTTAAACATCCCTTATGGCACAAGCGTAAAAAATCTGACATCGTCAATAGTCATATCTCCCGGAGCTACAATATTGCCAGCCTCTGATGTTTCACAAGATTTTACTAATCCCGTCATTTACAGAGTTACCGCCCAAGATGGTTCAGTTCAAAATTATGAAGTAAAAGTAGTTGTTGCAGCTCCCCCGGAGGTAGGTAAAAAATCTAGCCAGTCCGGATCTGTTGCCTTAATTATTATCATGCTGGTTGTTATTGTTGCTGTTATAGCGGTAATATTTTTATTCATTTGGAAAAAAACTAAAGGCCAAAAAACAAAACTTTAAAAATAATCTATTCTAATGCAAATTGACCGTCCCATTGCTATAGCCCTGACTCTTTTTGTCATCTTATTGCTGATATTCTTTTTAGTGACGCCAGAATATAACACATTTAAAACGCTCCAAACACAGCTTGGTGAAAAAAAGGCAGAGTTCAACGCAGAGTTTGATTATTATGCAGAGATAGCTAAAACCCACAATGATTTGCAAGCCCACCAAGACGATCTCAAAAAAATAGATGGTGCTCTGCCTCAAAATCCTGTTTTTGGCACACTCATTTATTTTATACAAGAAACTGCCAAAGGAAACGGGCTTATAATAAAAGATTTGTTTTTGTCCCAATCGTCTCCAATCAATTCGCAAACCAATGCTGGCAAGAGCGTCAGAGATACGGTTTTTTCGATAGATCTGTTGGGAGGATACGCATCATTAGAGAATTTTATTATTTCTTTAGAAAAATCATCGCGCATCTTTGAAGTTACTAATATTTCTTTTAATTCCGTGTCCGGCCCGCCGTATAGTTTTAGTTTGCAAATAAAAACGCATTCGTACTAATTTATGAATTTAGAATCTAGTATTCAGAAGTCAGAATATAGAATAAGGAATAAAGAATAAGAATTCTATATCCAAAATTCTATTCGAGATACTAAATACTTAATTCAGAATTCAAGATAAAAATGGCAGTAGTTTTCATATCACCGAAGAAGAGGCAAAGAATGTTTTTTATAGTAATTACAGTAATATTTTTATTATTTTTGGTTGTTGTTTCTTTCGGAGTTTTTCTGTCTAGTCCAAAAGAGGTTTCGCCGGTGCTAGTATTTAATAAGCCAAAAGTCAATATCGATATGAGTATTTTTGATTCAGACCAATTCAAAAACCTTCAACCATTTCCTGAAATGGAGATACAATATAGCTATAAAGCCACTACTAAAAATAACAAGCCGAACACAGGTTTCATAACTGCTGCTTCGATAGACCAAGCGAAGACAATCTTAGAAAGCGGTGGGTTGACCGTATCTGAGCTCAAAGAAGCGGCAGTCGGAAGAGATAATCCTTTTATACGGTATTATCAGCCGGTTGTCACACTAGCTGCTGGAGCAAAAAAATAATAATTAAAAACATCCGCGCAAACCCGCTATTATCAGCGTAATCAGAAAAAGTATTTCAATACGCTAAAATAATTGCCGCAGATTAATAGCGGATTGCCACAGATAAAAAATGAAGTTATTACAAGAACTATTTGCACAAGGGATTTTGTCTGAGGAAAAGATGGATGATCTTAAAAAACAGGTCGAAAAAACTGGTAAAACAGAGGAAGAGGTTATTTTAGCAAAAAACATTGTTCCGGAAGATTTTCTTTTTAATCTGAAGAGTAGGGTTTTTAATATTTCTCTAAAAAAAGTTGATGCAGCAGAAGTACCCCCCGATATTTTAGTACTGATACCCGAAGAAGCTTCTATTAATTATAAGATGGCATCTTTCGCAAAGGTTGAAAATTCTGTTCAGGTCGGAATGGTTTATCCGGAAGATATAGCAGCACAGAATGCTTTAAGATTTTTAGCTAGCCAAGAAAATTTTACTTACCAGGTTTATTTGATAACCCCCAGCAATTTAGCAAACCTTTTAAAACAGCGTAAAACTATATCAGCTGAAACAAAAAAGGCTTTAGAAGAAATAGAAGAAGAAAAGGGGGAAATTTTAGAAAATTTAGGAAATAAACCGTTGACTGGGGCAATTGCAGAAGAAGCTCCGATTATCAAAATGGTTTTGGTTATATTGAGACATGCTGTTGAAGGAAATGCCTCTGATATCCATATAGAGCCAAGCAGAGACAAATTAAATATTCGTTTCCGTTTGAATGGAATTTTACATTCAAGCTTATCTTTGCCGTTGAAAGTGCATCCGGCTGTTGTTGCCAGGATCAAAATTCTTTCCGGTTTGAAAATAGATGAAAATAGAGTTCCCCAAGACGGGAGATTTTCTGAAAAAATGAACAATAAAGACGTTGATTTCAGGGTTTCTACATTTCCTACTCTTTATGGTGAAAAAGTTGAGATAAGAGTTTTGGATTCGTCCACAGGACTGAGGTCTTTTGAAGAACTGGGACTGACAGGAAGAAATTTGGAAGTTGTAAAAGCGACCATAAAAAAACCGTACGGCATGATTCTATTTACCGGTCCGACTGGTTCTGGAAAAACAACAACCCAGTACGCTATTTTGCGTATTTTGAATCAGGATTCAGTTAATATTGTTACAGTTGAAGACCCGATAGAATATTCTATTGCCGGAATTAATCAATCGCAGGTAAAACCGGAAATAGGATACACTTTTGCCCGCGGTCTCAGGCAAATTTTGAGGCAAGACCCGAATATTATAATGGTTGGAGAAATCAGAGATGAGGAAACAGCCAGTTTAGCCGTTAACGCCGCTCTGACCGGGCATGTTGTGTTATCTACTTTGCACACAAATTCTTCTGTCGGCGTGGTTCCAAGATTAATAGATATGGGGGTGAGGCCGTTTCTAATTCCATCTACCCTAAAAGCCGTTATATCGCAGAGATTAATCAGAATTTTGTGTCCGCATTGCAAAATAAAGACAAGGCCGGTGGAAAAAATGAAAGATTATATCTTAGAAAGGGTAAGAAGTCTTCCCGTGTCCGTAAAAAAAGAAGTAAAAATATCAGATCCCCTTTTGATATATGCAGCAAAAGGATGTGAAGTATGCGGATTTACCGGATACTCGGGCAGGATGGGTCTTTTTGAAGTTTTGTCTATGTCGGACGAGCTGGCTGAATTAATACAAAAAAACCCTTTAGAAAGTTTGATTTTTAAAGTTGCTCAAAAACAAGGCATGCTTACTATGGAGCAAGAGGGCATATTGAAAGTTTTGAAAGGGGAAACAACGATTGAAGAAGTGACAAGAGCCACAGCGGAAAAATACTAAAAATTTCAAATTTAAAATTAAAAATTTTCGCGATATGGATTATTTACAATATCTCAAAAAACTTTTAGACGTAGTGATTAAAGAAGAGGCATCTGATTTGGATATTTCTGTCGGCCATGCGCCCAATATACGTATTACCGGCCAGCTTGTTCCCCTAGGCCAGGAAAAAATAATTTTACCCGAAGATTCTGAAGGATTAGCGTTTTCTATGATGTCAGATTTGCAGCGTAAAAAATTTTTGCAGGAAAAAGAAATTGATTTTTCTTATCAATACGAAGACAAAGGCAGGTTCAGAATTAATATTTTTTTCCAAAGGGGAAGCATAAGTTTAGCTTTGCGTTTTATTCCTTCGAAAATAAGAACAATAGAAGAGTTGAGCCTCCCCCCTGTTTTGCATGACTTTATATCCCGTCCGCAAGGGCTTGTTTTAGTGACTGGCGCAACCAGCCAGGGAAAATCTACTACTTTGGCTGCAATGATAGACGAAGTAAACCACACGAGAGCAGTACATATAATTATGGTTGAAGACCCGATTGAATATACTTATCCTGTCGATAGGGCAATTATTGATCAGAGAGAAGTTCTTATAGATACTTTAAGTTTTAACAGCGCCTTGAGAGCCAGTCTCCGCCAGAATCCGGATGTTATTATGGTTGGTGAAATGAGAGACTTAGAAACAATCTCTACAACAATTACCGCAGCTGAAACCGGGCATTTAGTTTTTGCCACCTTGCACACAAATTCAGCAGCCCAGACAATCCACAGAATGGTTGATGTTTTTTCGGGAGAGCAGCAGGGGCAGATAAGATTCCAATTATCAAGCTCTCTTTTGGGCATAATTTCCCAAAGGTTAATACCCAGGATCAAGGGAGGATTCATACCTGTTTGCGAGGTATTAATATGTAACAACGCTATCTCAAATTTGATAAGAGAGAATAAAATACACGAAATTCCCGCTGTCATAGAAACTTCTGCAAAAGAAGGAATGATTTCTTTGAATAGGGCAATGGTTGATTTAGTAAGGAAAAAAGAAATATCTTTAAAAAACGCAACGGATTACGCGATAGATCCCAGCGAAATCAGAAACCTGCTTAGATAAATTAAAAATTTTCGATGAAATACATATATCAAGCCAGATCCAAGGAGGGCAAGATGGAAACAGGCACAGTTGAGGCGTCGTCTAAGGAAGCAGCAGCCCTTCTTCTGCAAAAATATAATATTTTTGTTACATCTATAAGGGAACAGACTCCTTTGATTTTGCGCGCTGAAAATATCAGTTTTCTAAATAAAGTTTCTAAAAAAGATTTAGCGATATTTTCTAGGCAGCTGGCCGTAATGGTGCAATCTAGGGTTCCAATTACCCAGAGCTTAAAAAGTTTGTCTGTCCAGACAAAAAGTCCTAACTTTAAAGAAAAGATTTTAAAAATTGCCCAATTAGTCGAAGAAGGAAATCCTCTGTCAGAGGCATTTGCCACATTTCCCGACGTTTTTAATATTTTTTATGTCAGTTTGATAAAAACAGGCGAGGCATCAGGAAAAATTTCTGAGTCCCTTTATTATCTTTCAGATCACTTGGAAAGGGAGAACGACATATCATCTCAGATAACCGGAGCCATGATTTACCCCATCTTCGTCATATCTGTTTTGCTTGTGGTGATTCCGATTGTCGTACTTTTTCTTATGCCCAGGCTCGTTGATTTGTTGAAAGAAACCGCGGTGAAGCCTCCGGTATTTACTCAAATGATGATTGATTTATATGGTTTTTTAGCAAACTACGGATGGATTTTATTGGTCGGATTTTTCCTTTTGGCCTTATTTATAATTTATTATTTTACAACTAAAGAAGGGAAAAAAAGATACGATGAGTTGTCTTTAAAGCTGCCGTTTATCGGGGGGTTTCTGAAAAAGACGTTTCTTATCAGGTTTGCCGAAAACATTTCTACTTTAATCGGCGCCGGACTTTCAATTAACAATGCGTTGAAAATTACAAGAGACACAGTGGGTAATTCTGTTTACCAAAAAATTCTAGCCGAAACGGAAGAAAGAGTTTCCCAAGGAGAAAAAATAAGCGCTGTGCTGGTAAAATATCCTGATTATGCTCCGCCGTTTGTGGTACAAATGATCCAAGTCGGCGAGGAGACAGGAACGTTGGATAAAAATTTAATGGAGATAGTTAATTTTTATAATAAAGAGGTGAAAAGAGCAGTGGAAACATTTACAGCTCTTTTAGAGCCGGTATTGATAATTTTTTTAGGGATAGTTGTTGCTTTTCTGGCAATTTCCGTTTTAGAGCCGCTATACGGGGCGTTGGGAACAGTGTAAATTTATGGCAAAAGGTTTCACTCAGCACCACTTTCACATAAAATCAATAATATGTTTTTAAATATTAATTCTAAATACAAAAATAAATATAGTTTTAGATTATCCAG
>CAIMWV010000033.1 GCA_903845295.1 Candidatus Staskawiczbacteria bacterium | reverse complement strand
CAAAATCCCCCCGGGCAAAAATACACGATCGTGAATTTTTGCACGGGGGGATTTTATCCACAGGTGATGGATTTTTAAATTTGTGGTATAATTGCCGAATGTCTCATATCGAGATTTTCTTTGACTTTTAATCCAATTTTTGTTATTTTTAGTGACTGCATTTATCTATATAATATAAGAATATGGAAAATAAATTTCTAAAATTAACAAACACGGTTTATAAGGTATTGGAGTTTTTCCCGGAATCGGATCCGTTGAAGAACAGGGCAAAAGACAAAGCCCTGGCCATAACGGAGCATTTGATTTTGATCAATGAAACCAGCGGCTGGGCGTCTTTCCAGAAAGAAAAAATCAAGGTGCAGCTTTCAGAAGATATAGACATTCTTTTAGGTTATCTTTGGATTGGAAAATCGCAGGGCTGGTTAAACTCAGCCAACTGCCTTATACTTTCCAATGAATACGAAAAAATAAAAAAAGAGATCGGACCGATAATACAACTGGCCGGGTCGGGAAATCCCGCCTCGCAGGAAATTATAGGCAAAGAGCTTCCGTTCAGCGGAAATCTCCCGATGCCAGATGAAGCCAGCCAGAAATTACCTGGTATAGAAAATCCACTAGTCCTACAAAAAAGCACACAAACAGCCCCTAAATCCGTATTAGATAATACGGGGGCTGCCACCCCTTCTTTTAATATTTCTGCCCGGCAAAGAAAAATTCTTGAATTTTTAAGCAAAAACGAAAAAGCCCAGGTTATGGATATGCATAAAGTACTGCCTGATATTACTAAAAGGACCATAAGGAGAGATTTAGATGAGTTGCTCGAGGCGGATAAAATAATAAGGTTGGGGAATTTCAACCAAATTTTTTATAGATTAAAATGATCTGTGGAAGTCAGACTTCCACAGATCTCTCTCCCACAGGCTTCTTTAAGTTGATGGGACATAGGTATATATAGATGGGACATTTTTACAAAATATTATGTCCTAATAAAATTAAGCATAAAATCATTGATTATTAACATTAATTGTGTTATTATTGACCACTAACGAATGGATAGTTTAAACGAACAATTTGGGCAGATTTACGACCAATATATTGACAAGATATACAGATTTGTTTATTTGAAAGTAAATTCCCAGGAAATAGCCGAAGATATCACATCCAAGGTGTTTATAAGGGGCTGGGAAGCATTCCAGAACCCCAAGGAGGAGATAAAAAATCCAGGTGCCTTTTTATACCAAATAGCTAGGAACGCGGTTGTAGACCATTATAGAGAGAAAGGCAGGACAAACGTTATATCAGCTGATGCCAGCCCGGAAATAGCCGACCCTGGGACAGATGCCCAAGATAAAGCGGTTTTAAGCGCAGATATCAATATTATAAAGAAAGGCATACAAAAGCTTGAAAAAGAGCATCAGGACATAATAATCTGGCATTATTTAGAGGATATGCCAATTGCCAATATAGCTAAATTATTAGATAAGCCGGCAGGTACAGTAAGGGTAATGCTGCACAGGGGATTAAAAGATTTGAAAGATATCATTCAAGAGTCGTAATTTATCAACGAGACCCGGCCTCGTTGATTTTGTTAAAATCTGTAACAAACCATAGGGCTGGAGCGTCATACTTATACAGAGCATACAATGGCCAAAATAACTCAAAAACAAATTATCGAGTCATTGAATCAGCTGAAAGAAATCAAGCCCAGAAATGAATGGGCTGTTTTGCTTAAGTCGCAGATTTTAGCCCCATCCACAAAAATTTTGGTAAGGATAGAAAAGAAGCAGGTTGAATTGGAAGCTCCGATAAAACAGGTAAAATCAGCCGGGATTATAGACGTTCTCTCTTTTATATTTGCCCCTAAAAAATTAGCTTATTCATTCGCAGTAGTCCTATTCTTAATTGTCGGAGTCTTTGGTTTCGCTTTAAATACAGTGCCCGGCGACTTGCTATTTCCGGTAAAAAAAATAGCCGAGCAATCCCAGGCAACCTTAACAGGACAGACAGGATTGAAACAGGATGTGGCAACTTTGAGCAGCAGAATAAATGATTTGTCTCAAGTAGCAAAAGAAGGCAAGACAAATAATATTCCTTCGGCGATAAGCGAGGTAAGTGCAAACGTAAGAGATCTAGCGCAAAATTTGAAAAATAATCCGGCGCAAGACCAGCAAACAATAAAAGAAATTGCGAACAGTCTGAAAACATTAGCTGACGTACCAGGAACTGATTTGAGTCAGAATTCATATGTGCAAGATTTGTCTCAGATGGTTGTACAAAGGGAAATTGCCGACCTACAGAAGACAACTTTGACTGATGACCAAAAGAATGTATTGGCAAGAGCCCAAGATTTATACAGCCAAGGAAAGTATCAGGACGCACTGGTACAAATATTATTAATCAACAAATAATAAATAGAATTTTTGACTTGGCAAAGAATACGTAATCTTTGCCAATTATAATTTATCAATGGATGAGTCGTTAATTCGTTGCTAGTACGTAAAGCCGCGAATCAACAAGGTCGACCGACGAGAAATTAAAAAAATTAATCAATAACTTCTTGTCTAATTAAATATTCATATTCAATTAGGCGGGAACAAACAAAAATTAAAACTAAAATGAGTATTAAAAAAACAATTATCACAACCATAGTGGCATTGGCCTTGGTTGCAGTAGTTGCTCCCGGTGTAACTCAAGCCGCGACAGTTGCTGAGCTTTTAGCTCAGATTCAAGCCTTGACAGCGCAAGTAAATGGCCTATCAGGAGCTGGCGCATGCTCTGGAGTTACATTTACCCGCGACTTAGCAGTTGGCTCAACAGGATCAGATGTAAAATGTTTACAGACGATCTTGAACAGATCAGTAACAACTCAAGTTGCAGTAACAGGAGCAGGCTCACCTGGCGCAGAAACAACCTACTTTGGTGCAAAAACCTTAGCAGCTGTTCAAAAATACCAGGCAGCCCAAGGACTTACAGTTGCAAATGTAGTCGGTTCTTTAACAAGAGCTAGCTTAAATGCAGCTATTGGCGGAACAGTAGGTGCTAATTTGCCAGCAGGTTGCACATCAACCGCAGGATATAGCTCTACAACAGGCGTATCTTGTTCAACAAGCGCAGGCAATTTGCCCGCAGGTTGCACATCAACTTTCGGATATAGCTCTACAACGGGCGCATCCTGCTCAGTAAGCGCAGGCAATTTGCCAGCAGGTTGCACATCAACCGCAGGATTTAGCACTACAACAGGCGCATCCTGCTCAACAGGTATGTCTTCAGGCGCAGCAACAGAAGGATTCATAACAATAAGTTCATTAGCTGCAGCACCTGCATCTAACGCAAACATAACAACTGTATCAAATATTCCTGTCTTAGGAGTAAACATTAAAGCAGTTAACTCCAACGAAACAGTTGGCAGTGTTAAGCTTCAGTTAGCAGTAACAAAAAGCGGTAATGCTGAACACCCAGCTACTTTGATACAAAAACTTTATGTCTATGATGGAGGCACACAGTTAGCTTCATTTCCAGTTACCACAGACAGTGTTATTAAAACAGGCAGTGATTACTATATGATCTTGTCAGGACTTAACTTCGGTATTCCCGCAGGCCAGACAAAAGCATTAACAATCAGCGCTGATTTTAATGCAGGGTTAGAAACAAACAGAGTATTAACAGTTAATCTCTATGGAGATGATGCTGTCAGAGGAACTGACTCATTGGGAATAAATAGCACTGCACCTGGTTCTGGTTTCACTTCTACAAGAGTATACACTATAAAATATGCATCAGTAGGAGCCTCAACCTTAACAGTTACTGCTAATACCGGCACCCCAATATCAACTTCAGTTAATGTTGATACAACTAACGGAGCTACAGACGTTCCAATGTTGGTATTTAATACAAAGTCAGTAACAGGAGCTTCTAAAATAACAGATTTAGAATTTACTGTAACAGGAACCGATGCTGACACGCTTGATAAAGTAGATGCTATCAAATTATATGATGGTTCAACTTTATTAGGTTCAGTATCTCTTGTTGGTACAACTGCATCAAGAACAGCTACATTCACAGACCTTGCAATCTCTGTAGCTAAAGATGCTACAAAGAGCTTGCTTGTCAAAGCTGATATTGCATCTGACTTAACCTCCGGTGGAGCTTCCAGCGAAGACTTTGTAGAAGTAAATCTAGCTCCAGCTAACGTTACTTATGAAGAACCAGATTTGTCATCAACCACAGCTTCAGGTTCAACAGTTGTAGGAAAGCGTATGTATCTCTTTGATAATCAAGCTGTAGTAGTAACGTTTGTCAGCGGTGCATCTACATATACCGTCCCAACAGTTTCAACAGATGGTTACACTACAGGTGTAATTACCATCAAAGTTAAAGCAGACGGTGGCCTTATGACAAAACCAGTTGCAGGAGACTTTACAGTTGATTCTTACACAGATGGTATTAGCAACGGCGCAGTATCCTCAAAAAATGTTACAGTTACACCAAATACAGATGTTCCAGATGGTTCTGAAGCAACTGTAGTTATCAATGTTTCTGAAACACTAGCTAATACTGGCTCCGGCTTCGTTAACTTCAAACTCGGGAATGATACTTCAACTGGAATGTATTGGGAATTAGACAGCGGAGCTACATCAGCTACTCAGTTTTGGGGATTGGAAGACTTCAAAACACCCGCTTCAAACGCTCAATAATCTGTTTGATCTGTGGAAGAGACCCGTGGAAGTCAGACTTCCACAGCTTCCACAATGCTAATTGCTGATATGCCTTCTTGTGAAAGGCAAACAAGCAACCCAAAAGCCCCGAAAGGGGCTTTTGGGTTGCAGCGGACTAAGACACCGCAATAAAGGAGCGATTTATTATTGTTTTCTTTGATTTCAGCAATATTTTATGATAAAAGTAATATATATTCTCTGATTAATACAAATTATGAAGTCAAAAACCAATAAAAAAATAATTATAACCTCCGGATTTTTCAACCCTCTTCATATCGGGCATATAAACCTGATAAGAGAAGCTAAAAAACGAGGAGATTTTTTGGTTGTAATTGTAAATTCAGACGAGCAAGTAAGAGTAAAAGAAAGCGTGCCATTTATGCCCGAGCAGGAAAGGATAGAAATAATCAAGGCGTTAAGATATGCAGATGATGTTGTTTTGTCGGTTGATAAAGACGGGAGCGTTATTGAAAGCTTGAAAATGATTGCCAAAAAATATCCCGGAGAATTGTATTTTGCCAAAGGTGGGGACAGGAACGTTGACAATATTCCTGAAAAAAAGATTTGCGCTAAACTTGGCATAAAAATAATAAGCAACGTCGGCGGCGGAAAAATCCAGAGCTCATCCTGGTTATTAAAGAATGCCGCAGATAAAAATCAAAAGCAATAGATATGCAAAGCCAAAATAAGTTTTTTAAAACCATTATTTTATCGGGCGATATTTTTTTTATGTACGCCGCCCTTTTTTTGGCGTTAGCCGTGAGGAATAAAAATCTTCTTGTAAGATTTAACGGTTTTTTTTACAGTTTCTTGGCTTTGTACGTTTTTTGGCTTATTGTAATTTTTATTTTAAACTTATATGACCTGCACTTTTTAAAAAAACCGATAGATTTTTTCTTCAGTTTGGCGGTCTTTTCCGTGCTGGCTTTTTTATCCGGAACAACGTATTTTTATTTCCGGCCGCAGCTGGACATAACGCCAAAAACAATCCTTATTTTAAATGTCCTGATTTTTGATATTTTGTTTATCTGCTGGAGATATGCATTTAATTTGTTTTTGGAGGCAAGGGGCGTAAAAGATAAAATTGTCATAATCGGCGATAATTTAAAACTTAAGGAAATAATGCCCCAAATAAATAAGAATTACGAAGTTCTGGCTTTTTTTTGCCAAAGTCCTCCTGAAGTTAAAGAGTTCATCCCGGAAGAAATTTTTACTTCTGATATGGAAGAGCTAAAAAATATTGTTCTGCAAAAAAAGGCAAGCTCGGTTTTATTGGCAGTGGATACATATGCAAACAAAGATTTAATTAAAAAAATTTTTTCAAAACTGCCCTTGACCTTAAATTATATTGATTTTAACGATTTATATGAATTTATAACAAAAAAAGTTGCTGTGGAAAATTTAGATGAAACATGGTTTTTGCAAAAAATTTCCAAGCCGGAAGGCAAATTAGAGCAGATTGTAAAAAGATTATTTGATATTATTTTATCTCTGATAGGGTTGATAATATTCACGGTTTTTCTGCCCTTTGCGGCCATTGGCATAAAAATTGAGGATAAAGGTACTGTTTTTTACACCCAAAAAAGAGTCGGCAAAAATGGAAAATTTATTTTGATCCGAAAGTTCAGGACAATGAAAGAGGTTAAAGGCCGGGATAAGGAAATTTTACGGGATGCGAATAAAGATAATGTCACCAAGGTCGGAAAAATTCTCCGCAGGCTTCATTTAGACGAGCTGCCCCAGGCATGGAGCATCTTTAAGGGGGACTTAAGCTTTGTGGGGCCAAGGCCCGAATGGACAGAGCTGGCAAAAGTTTTTGAAAAAGAGATTCCTTTTTATAGGCAGAGATATTTGGTAAAGCCGGGTCTTTTTGGATGGGCGCAAATTAATTTTCCGGCATCCCTATCGGTTGACAAAGAAAAAGAAAAGCTTGAGTATGATTTGTATTACGTTAAAAACCATTCTTTGCTGCTGGATACAGAAATCATTTTAAAAGCGATGAAGCTTTTTATTTTCTAATTTTTGCCGTTTTCCGCTTTTGTGATAAGATAAAGAAATATACTCATGAAATTTTTTATAAAACTTTTTATAGTTATTGGAACAGTTTTCTTTTTTGGGGCGCCCTTCGGGTCAGCTGATATTGTAAAGGCCGCCAGCGTGGGCGACATTGTCAATTTTAATGTAGACAAGGGTTTTGATGCTTCAGGCAGGACGCAGATATCAGCCGCTTTATTGCAAATAGACCCAAAATTGAATTTTTATGTTGAGAAGCCTTGGTGGGATTTGCAAACTCAGGCAAAGCAAGGAGAAATTTTAGCCGATTTAAATAATTTATCAATTGAGTTCAATAATAAAATTTATCCGACCCTGACTTCTGTTTTCGGTTCAGAATGGAATCCAGGCATAGATAATGACCCTAAAATTACTGTTTTATTTGAACCGATGAACAGCACCGAAGGAGGATATTTCAGGGAAGCGGACGAATATGACAAGCTCCAACTGCCCAATTCCAATGAAAGGGAAATGCTGTATATATCTGTTTCGGATATTGACAGCCCTGATGCAAAAATAATTTTAGGGCATGAATTTGCGCACCTGATAACCTTCAACCAAAAAAATAAAATTTTCGGGGTTGAAGAGGATACATGGTTAAACGAAGCAAGAGCTGACTATTCTTCAACTATTTTAGGATACGACGCTGTTTACGAGGGCAGCAATTTGCAGCAAAGGGTCAAGGATTTTATAGCGAATCCTTCTGATTCCATAACCGACTGGGCCGGCACAAAATATGACTATGCCAGCGTGGATTTATTTACGCATTATCTGGTTGACCATTATGGCGTAAATGTTTTATCAGATTCATTAAAATCTAAATCGGTTGGCATAGAAAGCATAAATGGGGCGCTTTTGAAGAATAGTGTCAAAGAAAATTTTGCGCAAATTTTTACTAACTGGACAATAGCTTTAGCAATTAATGACTGTTCCCAAAATGCAGAATATTGCTATTCAAGCCAAAATTTGAATAATTTAAGAGTAAACCCCACTCTTATATTTTTGCCGTTAGCAGGCAGCAGTTCTTTGTCTACAACAAATGTCACCAAAAATTGGGCAGGCAATTGGCAAAAAATCATCGGAGGAAGCGGAGATTTAAAATTAGACTTCTCAAGCTTGGCCGGGCTTAATTTTCAGGTGCCGTACATAATTTACGATAAAAGTAACAACTATTCGGTAAAATTTTTAAAACCTGATAATAATGAAAAAGGAGAGATTGAAATCCAAGATTTCGGAACAGAATATAATTCCTTGATCATTATCCCTTCTTTACAGACAAAAATCTCCGGATTTGATGATTCAGACCTTATTTATCCCTACAGTTTTACAGTTTCAATTACGGGAAACGATTCAGGAGCAGACCAGACGCTGATACAAAAGCTTTTAGCCCAGATAGATTCTTTAAAAGCGCAAATCGCCAAGCTCCAGTCCCAGCAGGCCTCCGGAGTCCAGCAGAGCTGTCCGCAAATAAGCAGTAATCTTTATTTTGGCATGTCGAATAACAGCAGCGTGACATGCCTGCAGGAATTTTTGAAAAATCAGGGAACAGATATTTATCCCGAAGGCTTGGTGACCGGAAACTTCGGCAATTTAACCAAACAGGCGGTAAAAAAATTCCAGGAAAAATATGCTTCGGATATTCTAACTCCGGCCGGGTTTTTAAGCGGCACCGGTTATGTCGGCCAATTTACAAGAAATAAAATAAATCAGATTTTAAGCGGTAAATAATGAAGGAAAATATTTTACAAAAATTACCCGGAATTCAAAAAAAAGTTTTACTGAAAGATTACGCGACTTATAAAATTGGCGGGCCGGCCAAATATTTTTTTATTGCCAGGACAAAAGATGATCTGATAGCTGCGGTAAAAGCAGCTAAAAAATCAAAGCTGCCTGTTTTTATTCTGGGCGGGGGAAGCAATCTTTTGATTTCTGAAAAAGGGTTTAAGGGTTTGGTGATAAAAATAGATATTTCCGGTATAAAATTCCAGGGAAACAAAGCTGTTGCCGGAGCTGGAGCTGGCCTTACAAAATTGGCTTATTTGTCAGGCGATAACGGGCTTTCCGGACTAGAGTGGTCAGCCGGCGTCCCGGGAACCTTAGGCGGGGCTATATATGGAAACGCACAGGCATTCGGCACTAAGATCTGCGATACGATAGAAAGGATTGAGGCGATAAATTTGAAAACATTAGAATTAAAAAGCTTCACGAAAAAACAATGCCAGTTTTCTTTAAAGAACAGCATATTCAAGAAAAATAAAAACTGGGTGATTGTTTCAGCTGATTTGATTTTTCAAAACAAAGCCATAAAAGAAATTAAAAATAAGATTAACGAATTTTTAGAATACAGGAAGACCCGCCATCCCATAGACTTCCCTTCGGCAGGTTCTACATTTGTCAATCCGGAATTAAAAATAAAAAATAAAAAGCTGCTGGAAAAATTTCCGGAATTAAACGAATATAACAAGAAAGGAGTCATACCCTCAGGTTTCTTGATTGCAAAGTCCGGTTTGGCCGGCAAAAAAATGGGCAAGGCCCAGATTTCAGAAAAACACTCTAATTTTATAATTAATTTGGGGGGAGCCAAAGCCAAAGATGTTTTGTCCTTGATGAATTTAGCCAAGGAAAAAGTGAAAAAAAATTTCGGGATAACTCTTGAAACAGAGGTTCAACTCGTGGGTTTTAAAAAATCGAATTAGTTTGCAGATACGTATTACTATAAATAAT
>CAIMWV010000032.1 GCA_903845295.1 Candidatus Staskawiczbacteria bacterium | reverse complement strand
TAAAAAAGAGAGATTCTGACCTTGAGGTTAGGCGCGAATTATCGGAGTAATTTCCGCAAATGCGGGGATGATTGTTTCGATGACTAGTTCTTTAAAACAAGGCAAGTTGAGCTTTCTTGGAGCTCATTAATCTTCTGAGAAAAAACATAATTGCTACTAATTTATTTAATAGACAACCAGCATTAGCATACGCTTAATGCGGCATCCTTACCGTTGACTCCTAATAAACGGACCAAGGGTGTTATATTATTAGGATAGATAATCTGGATCTCCGACAGATTATCGAAACTAAGGAGATAAGGCGCTAAAAATTTTGTTAATTCTTTATTTAACGCTCGAACATAAAAATTAACTAAACTTGTAGAATTGCTTTTAAAAACTTTTCAGACGCGAGTTCAATCTCGCCACTTCCACACATTCGCCCTTATGGGCTCAGTGTAAACAATACAAATTTAAGTCAAATAATATCGATAAAATACTGATAAACAATTTCATAAGGGCAAAAGAGGTAAGGGTTATTTCAGAAACCGGCGAACAGCTCGGGATTATGAATATTTTTGCAGCCATTGATTTGGCGAAATCAAAAGGCCTGGATTTAATCCAGGTTACAGAAAAAGTTGAACCGCCGGTCTGCAGAATCGCCAATTACGGAAAATATCTTTACCAACAGCAAAAAAAAGAAAAAAAGATTGCCAAGCCCAAGGGAGGAGAATTAAAGGAAATAAGATTAACTTTTAATATCTCTCCCCATGATATGGAAACAAGGGCTAAACAGGCAAAAAAATTTTTGGATGAAGGAAATAAAGTAAAAATAAACATGGCGCTGAGGGGCAGGGAGAAAGCAATGGGAGGATTTGCTGCAGAAAAGGTAAAATTATTTTTAGAAAATTTAAATTCGTTAATACCAATTAAAACAGAGAGAGAATTAAAACGTGAGCCCAGAGGTTTCACAATGATTGTCTCCAAGCAATAATATGAATAAAACACATAAGGCCTTAACAAAAAGATTCAGAATAACAAAAAACGGCAAAATTTTGAGGAGGGCAACCGGTCAAAATCACTACAGATCAAAAAGAACAGGCGAACAAAAAAGAAAGGGCCGCAAATGGATTCCTCTGGCAAAAAATGAAGCGCAAAAACTTAAAAAATATTTTAAATAAAAAACCATGTCAAGAATAAAAAGAGCCGTACAAGCCCGCAAGCATAGAAAGAATATAATGAAGCATGCCAAGGGTTTCAGGCAGGCAAGGAAATCAAAATTTAAAGCAGCAAAAGACGCATTAAGGCATGCTTGGACTTATGCATACAGAGATAGAAAAGCGAAGAAAAGAACTTTCAGAAACTTATGGAATCTTCAGATAAATGCGCTGGCAAGGCAAAATGGAATTACATACAGCAGGCTGATTAACGGACTGAAAAAAAATAAAATAGAACTGGACAGAAAGGTTTTATCCGAATTAGCCAATAAATACCCTGAAGTATTTATAAAAATCGTAGAAGAAGTAAAAAAATAGAAAAGCAAAAAAAGAGACCTGCCTTCCAAAGGTGGGTCTTTTTATTTCTACTGCTTCTTTGCTGGAGGATCGACCGGATATTCTCCGGTGAAACAGCCGAGGCAAAAATCATCTGGATCAAGCCCAAGCCATCTTATAACTTCCCTCAGTTCTTCTATGGTGAGATACTCCAAGGAATCAGAATGTATAATCCGATCCCTAATCTCTTCAACGGTCATGTTCGATGCGACAAGTTCTTCTTTAGTAGAAGTGTCCAATCCAAGATGGCATGTAAAGCAAGCAGGCGGCGAGCAAATCCTCAGATGGAATTCTCTCGCATTCCCATGTTCCCTTGCCATCCTTACCACCATAGGAGCAACAGATGCCCTAAAGACAGTGTCTTCTGTGCCACAAACGGATTTTCCATCCATGGCGCTCCGTATTACCTGGAGCCTTCTCCTCTGCGTTTCTCCCCGATTAACTTCCCTTTCTTCCATAAACGATCTGTTCCTGATATCATAATGGCTTTTTTCTATAGCCTCCCTTGTTGGAATTTTAGACTCAGAAGAAAAGCCATCGCTGTAATGCCTGCCGGAATTAGGAATGGGCACAATAACATCAGCCCTAACCGGATGTTTTCTGGCTGACATTTGTCCCGCCCTGTATCTGAAATCTGAAACGCTTACTCCAAAAAAGCAGCTAGCGGGCCTTGCGGAGTAAAGGAATTCACAGACACAGAAGCCCGGCCTTTTGCGCGTACCCCATTTTATAGATCTTTCGTAACCGCCTGGCCCAAGCATAACCAGCTCGCCAGGAGCAACTTCTCTCAAAAATCTTGTCGCCTCGAGGGCTGGAAAAACACAACTTTCAGAAGCCAAGATATAACTATCGCTATCTCCGCTTCTACCGATTTTTTTGCCGATACATAGCGGTCTGATGCCGCATCTTATGCCAATCAGCTTGCCCCTAAATAAGATCACCAATGAAAAGGCTCCCTTATCTTCAAGCTCGCGTGATATGCGGACTAGGGCCTCCAAAAAATCCTTTTCCGGTGCGGTTGAAAGCATCGCCACAATCACCTCTGTGTCGGATATTTTAGACCGAAAATTATATCCGGCCCTTTCCGCTCGCGACCTCAGACCATCAAGCCTAACTAGGTTTCCGTTGTGGCCGATCGCTCCGCGACGTCCGTGAAAATTGAAAAAAAGAGGATGCATTGTTTTTGACTGCGGACCATTTCGGGCGGCAGGATCATTAGTGGAATAGAGATCATGCCCTATTACAGCTGATCCAACCAGCTTAGACCATTTCTTCTGGTCTCTTTGGCCAAAAACCTCTGAAACCTTTCCCAATCCGCAGTAACGACGGATTATTCTTCCGTCAAACGCAGCTACTCCGCAAGCTTGCTCGCCCCGATTATTCTCGGCGCTGAGCAAAACTAATGCATCGTATATCGCGTCCCCAGTTTTTTTGATCAGTCCGATGATTCCGCACATGTCAGCTTCCTTTCGTGTTTGGGGTGAAATGTCAATGAACGGCCTCAATGAACAATCTTACGGTTTCTTATTACCACGCCCTCTTTCTTAAGTAAAGATTCTTTAATTTCTGCTCCGCGGTTATATCCGCCTATTTTCCCGTCAGATCTCATAACTCTATGACAGGGAATTTTCGGATCCGCGTTCTTATTTAAAATATTGCCCACGGCTCTGTATGCCCTGGGCTTTCCTGCGAATAATGCTACACGCTTATAGGTCATTGTTTCACCTTTGGGAATTTTTGCTACAATCTTAAATACTTTTTCTTGAAACAATGAAGTCATTTGCGTCTTTCAATAATTTTTTAGAATTCTTAAATGTTGTTTTTTTTAGCGCTTCATCAATCGGCAGCCATAAAAATCCTGTATGTTCGGAAGAAATTTTTATTTCCTTGTTTTTCGTCTCTGCCAGGAAAAAAATAACCATTTTAAAAACCCATGGCGCTTTTTTCCTTGCCGCGCCTTCCAGCCCATAGCTCTTTCTGAAAAAATATTTTTCCAATTCTTTGAACCCCGATATTATTTTAAGGTCCTTGATGCCGGTCTCTTCGGCAACCTCTCTTCTCGCCGTTTCTTCTTCGGTTTCTCCCTCTTCAACATGCCCTTTTGCAAATCCCCATTGCCCCCTCTTGCCCGGTTCAGACGGTGCATAATGCAAAAGCAGATAGTATTTTATACCATTTTCTGTTCTGAAAATTATAGCTCCCGCTGATTTTTCTCTTGGCATTCTAATGAAAATACTCTAATAATTTTTCTACTGAGTTCGTATTTATAATATCTTCTTTTTCTGCCCAACCACGTCTCGCCTGTGCAATTCCATACTCTATCTGCCCCATTTGCTCTTTTTGGTGGCTGTCTGTATCTATTATCATTTTTACTCCCTGATTTTTTGCTCTTCTTATATATAAATCTCTTAAATCCAATCTATCCGGAGAAGAATTAATCTCCAGAATCGTCCCTGTTTTTCTGGCAACTTCCAAAATTTTGTCAAAATCCATCTGGTACTCGTCTCTGCGGCCGATCAATCTTCCGGTCGGATGAGAAATTATATCAACATTTGGATTCTGCATTGCCCTTATTATTCTCTGAGTCATCTCCTTTTTTTCCATTTTCATATTCGAATGCACACCGGCAATGACATAATCTAACTTTTCCAAAACTTTATCTTTGATATCAATAGACCCATCATCTAAAATGTTGGACTCACACCCGTGTAAAACTTTAAAATTGATACTTTGATTTTTAAATTTATCATTTATTTTTTTAATTGCTTCGTGCTGTTTCAATAACTGTTTCTCATCCAGTCCGCTTTCAATTCTCAAAAATTTTGTGTGGTCTGAAATACCGATATATTCATATCCCATATTCATTGCCGCTTTGGCCATTTCTTCCATTGAATTCCTCCCATGCGACTTTGCCTCAAAACTTGTATGACAATGAAGGTCGCCTTTTATATCTTTATAACCGACTATCTTGGGCAATTGATTATTTAATGCAGCCTCAATCTCTCCCTCATTTTCCCTAAGTTCCGGCTCAATATACGGCAGGCCGATTGCTTTATAAACCTCTTCTTCAGTTTTCCCTACAATTATTTTTTTGCCCCTAAAAATTCCGTACTCTGAAAGCTTTAATCCTTTTTCAATGGCAATTTTTCTTGTAATAATGTTATGTTCTTTATTTCCTGTAAAATATTGAAGGGCTGAACCGTAACTTTTTTTAGGCACCACTCTCAAATCAATATCAAAACCCTCTTTCATCCTTATGGAAGCCTTGGTGCCTCCCTTTCCCCAAATTTTTTCAACGCCGTCCATTTTTACAAAAAAATCCATGACCTCAGCCGGCTTTTTTGAAACAACCAGAATATCAACGTCTCCGATTGTTTCTTTTCTTCTGCGCACGGATCCCGCAATGCTAATCTGTTCCACTTCTTTCAACCCCTTCAATCTCTGTTCAATAATTCTTGCAGTCGGTAAAATTTGGCCCAACAGAAATCTGCCTTTGTCTCTTTTTAAAAATTCTAATCCCTGCAAAATATTTTTTTCAGTTTTTTCTCCAAAACCGAAAAGGGGAGCTATTTTATGGCCTTTAGCCGCTTTTTCTAAATCCTTTAAATCTTTAATTCCCAGCTTTTGATATAATATTTTTGCTTTTTTGACCCCCATTCCTTCAACTTTCACCAATTCATCTAATTTCAACGGAAATTTTTTCTTATAATCTTCATAGTGTTTTATTTTTCCTGTTTTCAGGTATTCTTCAATATGGTCTGCAATGGCTTTGCCGACTCCAGGAATTTGCAACAGCGCTTTAGTTCCGCCATCTCTATAAATTTCTGCCACGTCCTTATTTAATGCTTCCAAAGACAAAGCAGCCCTCTCATATGCATAAGGCTTAAAAGCCACTCCTTCAGCCTCAAGGAATCTTGCCATATCATTAAATATTTTTGCTAATTCCTGGTTTTTCATGAATATTTTATTAGGGTTCTACAATTGGTTTTTGTCCGGAAAAAATAACGAAATGGCCATCTCTTGAAAAAATATGCTTTCTTATAAATAACATTATAACTATTGAGAGCAACGTAAAAGCACTTACAAAAATGAAAAGTGCATTAAAACCGAGTAGGGCGACCAAAATTCCGCTCAATCCGCCAGCTATACCGGCTCCCATGCCGATAGCAGAGCTTTCCATTCCCCACTCAAACGCCTCTTTGCCTTTGTCTATGTGGCGGGTGAATATTGCCATCCATGAAGGAAGAGC
The DNA here is from genome assembly GCA_903845295.1 of Candidatus Staskawiczbacteria bacterium. Lineage (GTDB taxonomy): Bacteria > Patescibacteriota > Minisyncoccia > Minisyncoccales > Staskawiczbacteraceae > XYD1-FULL-39-28. The sequence goes on along the minus strand of CAIMWV010000032.1, from coordinate 39,174 downwards.
CATTGACATTCCTAAGGCATAAATTACCTGAAAAAGATAAATATGCCAAGGAACGGTAGAAAAAAGATATCCTATGGGAACCGCAGCCAATATAAAAAATCCTACTATCATGGCCCAAAAATCATCTTTTTCTCCCTTGTTTTTATCTAAATAAATAGCAACTGGTATTTCAAATAAGGATTTTGGTATCCAATAAAAAAGAGCTGAAAGTCCGGCGATTTCCGCCGCATGCACCGGCCCAGTATTTGAAATTTTTTCTAAAATGAATATCGCAAACACCGGTGACAAAAAACCCCAGCCTAAATTCAGGAAAAAGTCGCTTGTTATCATTGTTTTTATAACCTTATTTATAAAAGTTGCCATATCAGGACCGCTCGCTCAGCAATCTTTTTCTACTGAAATTTACGAAAAAATTGCTAATCGACCGGTCTTTTTTTAATTATTAATACATTATAATTGCAAATGAGGGAGGAATACAAGAGAATACTTTTGTATTCCGACCGAATGCCGCAAGAGAGAATGTAAACAAAAAAGCCCCGTACGGGGATTTTTGATTTTATTGAAGATTATTTTTTATAAAACCATTCATATATGCCATATGCCCAGCTGAATACATAAACTGCGCTTAGAAGAAAAACTCCCCATTGTCTGTTCAAATAAGACGTAATCAACCAAAAAGGCTGAGAAACTAATCCCAGCACAAAGCCCCACTTATTTTTTCTTGCCACCAAAATTATGGCGCTTACCCCAAAAATTGTTATGCCTATTTGGGCTATCGCGTCTAAAGAAAGCATTATATTAGTTTTTTGGTTTTTTATTTTTATGGAATTCTTTATCTATCTGCTCGATAAATTCCAGCAAAACCGGATCATCATGGAGCTCTCTTGCTTGTATCCAAAATGGTTTTACGGGGAAATTTTTGTGGCCTCTCCAATATTCCGATGCCTGCAGAAAGGTTTCTATCCTGTCGGCATGTCTGAAAAACTTTCCCTCCGGGCTCAGTCCTTTTTCATAGTCCAGCCAAAGATTCATTATTTCCTGTTTCAATTTCGGCGGCAAATCTTTTATCAGTTTTTCCAATCCGTCTTTCTCTTTTTTATATTTTCTTTCTGCTAATATTTTCTTTTCTTCTTCAGAAAACCTTGGCCATGTTTTTAAGAGCTCCTGCCTCTTTTTTTTGTTTTTAGGAAGAATTGAATCATAGGGAGTTGTATCTCCGGAATAAACCTCGCATATATCATGTATCAGGGCCATTTTAATGATTTTTTCCAGATTAAGTTTATATTTTTTCTGGACGGCTAAAACCCATGCCATAATGGCTACCCTGAATGTATGTTCAGCGATACTCTCCGGATTTTTAATGTCTCTTATAACCCAACCTCGCCTGGGAAGGCCCTTTAATTTTCCTATATTTGAAAAAAATTTTATGATTTCATCCATTGTGTTTAAACAAAAAGAGCAAAAAACTGCTCTTTTTATCAACTAATTTCGTATTTTATGCTCTTTATTTTATAAGTTATCTTTATCGGAGAAGAAACGACTATTTCGTCTCCGACTTTGTGGCCCAAAAGAGCTTTACCAACGGGCGATTCATTGCTGATTTTTCCCAGGGCTGGATTCGCCTCAAGGGTGCCCACTATAACAAACTCATCTTTTTGCCCATCTACGTCTATTTTAACTTTTGCTCCCAATCCGACAATACCCTGCTTATCTTTTGCAGGGATTCTAATTAAGTCGTGGTGCTCTAAAATATTTTTAAATTCATCAATTCTAGACCTCAAGAAGCCTATATCCTCCTGAAAGCTTACAAACTCGGGATTTAAATCTTCGGATTCTAAAATTTTAGGCGCTTCCTGACCCAGAGCTTTTTTACGCTCAATATCCAGCAACTCTTCATACTCTTTTTTGAGCTCCTGCAGTTTTTTCTTGGTTATGTAAAAAGTTTTTCCGTCCATGATTATTATATTATAATTATAAGTGAGAAAAAAGTAAATATGTCGTAGCTTATCTATTTTCTACGAGCGATATAATTATATACCCCATACTTTGAGATGTCAACTCTTCACTAAATTGTACCTAAAATGGCCAAACAGTCAACCATCCCCTAAAATAAAGTTTTTTGGCTTATGCTGGATTTCATCCCGTCTGATTTATTTTTATCCGAAAAAATTTTGATTTTCCCGTAAACGCCGTCGTATCCGGGCTCAATAGAAACCTTTCCTTCGCGCATTTTTATAATTGCTTTTGCAATTTCCGGCAAGGATTTTTCTGCTATTTCATTTTCTGTCGATTCCAGTAATATTTTCAGCTCGTTTCCCAAATTTTTTATTAAATTATTGTAATGTTTCAAAACTTCTTTTGACAGGACAGAAAAGCCGATTGATTCAGCAATCACTTCGTTTAATGGAATCAGACTTTTAAATGGAATTGCATTTTTTGGCAAGAACCCCTCGGGCCTGTCGGCAAGCACCTCTACTCTGTTTAAAACCCCTATTACCAGGGGTTTTCCACATCTGGGACAAATATTATTGTATTTTTTTGATTGTTGCGGGGCCAGGCTCAGATTGCATAAGCGGTGGCCGTCATAATGATATTTGCCTTCTTCGGGAAAAAATTCAATGGTATACAAGAATTTATTCTTATCCTTTTTTTTCAAAGCATCTGCGATGCTTTCATAACTTAATTCGGTATCAAAGACATTTGCCTCCCTGCCAATTTTGGGGAGAGAATGGGCATCGCTGTTGGAAATCAAAGTAATCTTATCCAGTTGAGACAGACGCCAATTCATTGCTGGATCAGAAGATAACCCTGTTTCAATGGCATAAATATATTTTGTATAATCTTCAAAACATTCTTCTAAAGAATCAAATCCCGATTTTGAACCAAAGACAGAAAACCAGGGCGTCCAGGCATGGGCGGGCACTACCAAACAATTTTCATCTATATCTAAAACAATTTTTGCCAATTCTTTTGCGTCCAGCCCTAAAATCGGCCGGCCATCTGCTTTCAAATTTCCAATCTGGCTTAATTTTAAATTTATTTTTTCTACAGCATCTATCGACGGGGCAAAAACAATAATGTGGACCTTTCTGACTTTTCCTCCTTTAGAATAAATACAACTTATTTCCGAAGTTAAAATGAATCTTGTGCCAGAATCCGAACCGTGCAGTTTAAAAAGACCGGGTTCAGCCGGCTCTAATTCTTTTTTTATATCCTCAAACCATTTGGGGTGGGTGAAGTCGCCAGTACCCAAAACTTTAAGCCCTTTTATCTTCGCCCATCTGTCTAAATTTTCCAAATCCATTAAGGGCGAAACGGCCCTGGAGTATTTTGAATGTATATGAAAATCTGCTGCAAACTTCATAATTATGAGAGGAGGAGGAATGAAAAAATTTATTTTTGCATTACGACTGAAAGATTAATTATATATTCATATAATTGGTTCGCTCTCTCGGAAAATAAGAATAAATTCTTTTTTTCCTCGTTCGCTGCCAATTATAAATGGCTAATCTGTTTCTATATTTTTTCTGAAATTAATCCGCCCTGATAGTTTAACTTATAAATATTTTTATCTTCTAAAAAAATCTCCTCTTTGCCTGAAAACCCTTCTAAATTTCCCTGGCCTTGGTCCTTGTATTTATATTCTCTCATTTCATATTCGCAAACCCCTCCGAACCGGCATACTTTGACCAGTTTAAGCAAAGATTCTTTCAAAAAATTTGTTTCTAATTTCCCGATTGAGTTTCCAATGTAGTTCATACCCCACACCGGTTTTGAATCTTGATAAACAATTTCCTGGCCAATAAATTTTTTATCGCCGGAAAAATAGACATCCCTGTAAGAATAACTTCCTTTTTGAAATTCCAGCTGTATCGACGCCAAAAGCCGCGGGTTATCAACGGGACTGGCATTTGCAGCATAAGTATTACCGCGCGCTTCGCATAAAAATTCTTTCAAACTCTCTAAATTTATTGTCATTCTCTCTTTAAAACCCATTTTCTTGAAGTCAAACTTACCGCCTTTTTCAAGCGCATCTAATATCAGCTTACCCAATTCCTTTGTGTCTACTATGAATTTTGAATATTCATTTTTATCCTTGAAATTTAACGGAGCTTCAAATCTCAACAAATTTTGCCCGTCTGAAGATTTCACAACTTTTGTAATATCTCTGAATTGCAAAGACGGTACCAGCCAAATATAATCGCTGAGCTTTTGTTTAATTTCATCAAAATAAACGAAAAGCAAGTAAAAATTCTTGTCTGTTTTAACACTTTCCTGCAAAAAATCTTTTACAAAATTATTATCTTTTGCAGGACCGACAAGGCTGTTAATCTGAAAATATATTTCCTTTTCTTTATATTTTTCCCTTCTTTCCACAGCTAAATCAGCTCCAAAAGGCGCTTTTTCCGGCTTAAAAATTACCAATCGGCCGCCAACCCCCGAATTAATGCAATCGATAACTTTATCCTCAATTTCTTCTTGTATGCTATCTGTCATTTTAATAAAAATAAACTCATCGCGCGAAGCGCGATATCAAAATTTTGAATTTTAAATTCTAAATTTTATAAACTTTGTATCCCTCGTGAACTTTTTCATTCACTTTCATCCCTGCGGAATCGCCTTTTTTAGCTGATTTCACTTCTTTGTGATCAATCTGCATAGAACTAACCTCTTGCTCAAAATCAGTTTCCTGGCCTCCGACCACCCTGATATTGTCTCCAACCTTTAGCGGGGCTGTCAAATCAATAACAGCCACCTCAATATTGGAAAAATAATGGGTTATTTTACCTATTAATTTTCCTTCTTTCTCTTTCACTGCGGCCTTGGACACAACTTTAGGCGCAACTTTTTTTACAGCTTTTTTGCTGATTTTTTTCTTTATAACCATATTTTTATGTTTATATTTTTAATATGACCTTTATTATATCCTATCAAAAAAAGTACTTTTGAGCAATCAAAAACCGCCAGATTCCTCTGACGGGCTTTGGTGAGGGGGCTAATATTTTGCAACGACGTTGGTTTGTTTCTCGAGCCTAAATTCGGACAATGAATTCAGATATATACTTTTTCCGCCTTCGCTGCAAGCTATTATGTCCTTGAGAATTCAAGGTCTGCCGATCAATAATTCCCTCAACTACAACTTGAAATTTTGGCTCCAAATTTGTAAAATTTCGCCGGCTTGCCACAAGGGCAAGCCTCCTCCATTTTCCGAATTTTCTCTCAAAATTTCTGCATTTCGTTGTGAAAGAATTATTGAACGGCAGACCTAGTCTCGCACCCCCTCATATCTGTCATTTTATTCTAAAAACAGCATGTGTCAACCCCGCAAAATAAAAAGCCTCGGACACCTTGTGCGTACGAGACATGTTTTAGTCAAAAATAAAATGAGATTTGAATTATCTATGTTATCTCATAAGGAATACCCGCGACCACGTTGTCTCGCCGGCGGAGGCGGAAATAGACGTTTCTGAGTCAAGCTTATAGCCGCGTGTCTTGGCCATGATTTCAACGAATCTATTGAAATCAGACAGCCTGAGAATGAATTCTGCCGGCTCAGAAACCACGCCGTCTCCCCAATGAATCTGCTTCCCATACCTGGAGAGCAATAGACATTTTGTCGTGCAATCGAAAGTGATCTTAACTCCCGGCCTTATGATTTCATCAAACATTTTATTTTCCTCCCTTGGGTGCTGACAAAGTGCAAAAATGCGACACCCTTGCTCGCGGATTATCAAAAACTTCAGATAATCACTTTTAATACTATAGAGTTATTTATATATGTCAAATTCAGCTCATTATTAGACAAGATTGTTGTTAATTTTTACTAAAAAAGCCCTCAAAGATATAATCTTCCGGGCTTTTTTGTCTTTTACTTGGTTTTTTCGTAGTTTCTCCAAGCCTGCGAAACAGAAGGCGATATGATATCTAGTTTATCAAGGATAATTTTCTTAAGGTCTGCGGCTGTTATTTCCTCTTTGTCTGCAGTTGTCTGCATCACTGTAGCTAAAACCTGTTCTACTATACTAGCCGCTTTGTCGTTTGCAAGGCCGGCGTCTGCTGCAGCTATACCGACCACTCTTTTAATTTTTTCCGGATTAAAAGCTTCTTTTGCTCCGTCTTTTTTTGTAACGAAATTAGCCATATTTATTTTTAGATGTTTTACTAATAAATATCCGACCTTTTTATCGGTTCATTATCAATTTTATTCTATCATGAAATAAAAATTATAGGTAAATTTTGAGGTATGGATATCCACACAAAATAAACAGTTTTCCAACTTGTTCTCCACAATATTTCCACCTTATAAAAAAAGAAGCCCGAACAGAAATAGGCTCTGCAAAGGGCTCATATTGAGAAGGACAATCTTGATTATCCAAGCTGTTGAAGCTCGGCCTCGAGTTGCTCCCACTCGCGGGTTGCAAGCTCGACTGTAGCGTCGACGTTGGGCACAGTCTCCGGAGGCTCAGCCTCCGCATTCCTCCAACCGATATTATTTAACTTTCTCCAGAATGCCAGATGAGCTTCTGATTTCTGGAGAAATTGTTCTGTCGACCCATACTTCTTTGATATGAGGTTCCTGAAATCAAGTACTGTCCTCTTCATGTTTTTCTCCTTAAAGTGCTGCGATACCGCGACCCTCCCGCGTCAGAGATCGCCGGATTACAATAATTCCGGCAATAAATAAATCTGGCACAATTTATTAAAAAATTCAAGAGTTTTTACCTCTTAGCTATATTTGAAGAATTTATTATTTGTGCCCCCAGCAGGATTCGAAAAGTTGCCCGAAGGCATCGCCTCCTCGCCTAGGTCGGGATTTTCCGCTTCGCGGATAAATCTCGCAACCCTACGGCTCGTCGCGATTCGGGGAGCGGGTTTTCACCACACTGGGTGAATAAATATTTGGAGGCACTTTCAGTGCCTCCAAATATTTTATGTGCCCCCAGCAGGATTCGAACCTGCATCTCAGGCTTCGGAAGCCTAAATTCTATCCATTGAAATATAGGGGCAAGTTAGACTATTAAACAATCAAAATAACAGAGTTAAAAGATATCCTATTATGGCAAATAAGGCAATCGGGGGCAGTGCCGGAATAGGCTCTTTTTCTTTCATAAACAACCAATAGCTGAAAAAAGAACCTGCCAAGGAAAATAAGACGATAACCAAAGCTTTCAAAACCCCCGAAGGGACGACTGAAACTGCCAGCAAGCTTGGAAAAACAACATCCCCTCCGCCTAAAATCATGAAATTTCCTCCGGGCTTGATCTCTGACAATTTTCCTTTAAAATATTTAATCTCTTTCGGGATTATGAATCCTAAAATAACTTTTTTATCTATCATTTCTTTTGCCATCAAAACCATGTGTTTTGTCTTATAGACTGCAATAAAATCATAAACAGAAAAAATCAATAAAAGCGCAACAACAACCGAAGGAGTAAAACCCAGCCCGAAAAAACTGGCTGCTCCGGCTAGTCCCAATACCATTAAAACATCATGAACCCAAACTTTGGCAAATTCAAGCCAAAGCGCAATTAAAATTCCCATTACCAAAATAGCAACAAACACCGGCATAAACAAATTTAAAACAGTCATTCCTCCCCAGAAAACAGTGATTATAAAAAGCCCTTTGTAAATTATTTCTTTGAACTTATTTACTTTTTTATTCCGATATAAAACAAACAGCAAAACAAAAAACATTACAAACAAAAAAGAAAATAAAAAATCCTGCAGTGAGGTTGTCGGCAGATAAATCTTTTTAATTTGGGCTAATTTATTCAACTCATAAGCGCCGATAACTGCTAAGACAGAAGTCAATAAAAATAATCCTCCTTGAATAAAAAAAACTTTCCAGAATTTGATGCTGGCTTCTTTTTTAACTTTTTTTTCTTTAATAATTTTAGGTTCTTTATATTTCATATAAAATAATCCTACCAAAAAACCGCCTCAATTGAAAGGCGGCTTGTCTGAGAATTAAGGAGAAATAAAAGTTGCATACAACTAGCTATGAAATGCTTTATTTGCGCGCGATAGATAAATTCCAAAAAAAATACCGATGATAAAAGATCCCAAACCTATTAATAATATATATCCAGAATCCACGCTATTTTTTTAATATATTAATTATAATAATTGCCCCGTAAAACAATGAATCGACTAAATAAGGCAAAATACAGATTTATTTTAAACAAAAAAGTTCCTCGTGGAGCTTATAAATTTATTCTTTTAGTTGTAAAAATTTAATTTAGTTATTATACCAAAAAACCGCCTCAATTAAAAGATGGCGTTTTGGTTTGGAATAAAAAAAACAGCGTCCACTAAATAGCGGACGCTTTAGATTCCAATTCTCATGTTCCGGCTGGAAATAAGCCGCGTTGCCAAAGCTTGGTTGCGGCACAATTTAGCCAGATTGTAAGAAAATATATGATAGGGCTTCGGGTCAACAAATATGCTTCCAATTACATCCGCCATAGCCGGATCAGCATCGGCGAACGGCATCACCCGTCCTTTTTCCATGACCTTGAAAGTATGGAGGCAACCGACAGAGGGCTTGGGCGCGACATCCAGATGTGTCATTGTGCCAGGATGAGTTTTACCTGTTTCCCGCTCAAACTGGAGTGCCTGTTCAGCTGTGCCGAAAAGCTGCACCCTTGGTTCTTCACTGTGAGAGATATCGCCCATTATATAATGGTGCGGCATGCCGAGCGCGTTTTCCATTATCATGAAAAGCTCTTCGTCGCGCATTTCCACCAGATTCTTTTTTGTCAAAATCCCATCGTCGTAAAGGACTTTAGCAAGTTCGGCCACAAACCCGGCCTCAAAATATCTGGAGGAAGCATTGTTATACAAGATCTTGAACATCAAAGCACGCAGTTTCAAGAATTTTGCCAGCTTTTCTTTGTCAGTGATTACCAATTCGTTGTTTATGATCCTGGTATGGCTCCACGCTGAACACGGATAAGGATCTTTTTTCAAGATGTGCATTATCCAGTCGTATTCGTCCTGGAAAAGATGTGACGCTTCGTGGCCGGGCGGATTCTTGCCCAAAAACATCCAAAGGTCACGGCCGACATAAGCTAACTTATCGCAAAGGTCCAGCATCTTTCCAAGAAGGCCCTTCCCCAATATTACGGCAGCCAATTTCTCTTCGTTCAAACCGTACTTGTCGCGGAATGCCGGCCATTCAGGGCGGGAAAAAAGCTCCGGATAGCGTTTGTCTTCATCCAAGCCGTCGAAATCTATAACCTTTACCGAATCTCCGCCGGCTGGAGTTAAGGCGTCGTGGGTTTGTGCGGCAACACGCAAATGGATGAAGTCGCTTTGATCCAATCCGCATCTTGTCCCCATGAGTGTCGCCAGCGCCATTGTATCTAACACGTGGATGTATCGGGTATGCAGAAACGGCAATGGGCACTCGCGGAATTTTCCGCCGATCAGCGTCGGGTCATGAAGAGAAGCAAGCTGCCGAATTCCCATAAGCCGGTGTAGGCCGAAAACCTCGCCGGTCTGTTCAGTGAACCCGTCCAGAAAAACAACATAGCCGATGCCGGCAAAAGGAAGTAAGGGAACTATCCGCGATTGGTTGGGTGCGCCCTCAATTGTCCATTCTTTGTCAAAATAGCGGACCATTTCAGCAGAGAAAGATTTCACCCAATCCGGTTCCCGTCCGTCATCCATTTTGTCGAAGTATTCTTGCTTTAACCTTAACAAATAAAGAGCTGTTAAGCACCGGCCGGTTACCTGGTTGTGGCGAAGCTTTCCGAAATTGTCTTCCTTGAGAAACGGCTGAAACCAACGTTGCCGTCTCAACCACCAACAGAAAGTGTCCAAAGTTCTTAGACACGGAGTCTTAGATGAAAAAAAAGAAGTGTCCCCGATCTGAACAGAGCGGGGATGCCTAAGCAGATAACCTAAGCTGATCATCTCCGCTCCTTCCTGCGTTGGCGCGCAAATCAAAAGTGAAAAGAACAACCGAAGGCGCACAATACTCCTTCGGAACCTTAAAGCTCTTTGCCGCACTGGCGGAGAAAAGCTCTAGGTCTGCTAAAATATTACAATTATATATTATGCAAGTCAAATATTTAATTTATGAAAAAACCGCCTCGATTGAAGGGCGGCTTTTCAAAAATAAGCTTATTTGACTCTTGAAAATCTGGTAAAACCAGAACAGGGGATAATTTCAATCCCTTTCTTTTCCAATTCGTCCATAAATAAATTGACTCCTAAAGAATCAGAAGAAATATGGCCGGCTATTACAATATTGATATGGGCCAGTTCCGCTTCTTTTTTGTGCTCTTCTGAAATGTGCATACCCACAACGGTTCCAACTCCGGCCTGCGCCATTTTTTCGTAAAGTTTTGACGAGCCTTCTGTTCCGCCGGTAATTTCAGACAAGGCAATTTTTCCGCAATGGTTTTCCGGAGAACCAACGAATATTTTAGGACCGACCCCGATCTTCATTGCTTCTTTATATTCCGGGATTTCTTTCAATGCGCTTACCAGTTCGCCGACTCTCTCTATTTTCTTTAATTTTGAATCTATAAAATCCCTCAAAAATTTGGCTGCCAAATTATCGCAAGGTGTATGGGAATTCATCAAATTAATTTTCAAAAGCCTGGCCGCATCAACTGTTCTCTGATGATTTGATGCATTCACGCCTCTGGCAACCTCTGAAATTCTTTCTCTCATCAGTCCTTCCGCAACATTTATCGGTACGCCATAATAATTATAAACATCTGCCTGCAATTCCATAACATCCGCCAGCTGGGCCAATCCTTTTCCAACCGGATGATGGGCGATAACCAAATCAATGCTTCGACCCGGCTCAACACTCAATTCTTTCGCAATCAAAATTTCATCGGGACCTATATCTATCCCGACCAAAACTCTTTTTATCTCTTTGTCCTGGGCGATATTATAAACTCCGGAATCTAAATAAGGATTTTCCAGCGCATCTTTATCAAATTCTTCCTTTTCTTTGCCGGAAAGCTTATCAAATTTCTGCTTTTTTGAATCCAATAATTTTTGTACACCTTTTTTGCCCCTGAAATCAGACTCAATGCCCATTTTTATGGCTAATTTTTGTATATCAGCAATTTTCATGATTATTTAACCGGATTAAGTTTATTATATATCTCTTTAATCAATTCTTCCTGTTTCTTTGCATCTGAAAACTGACGCCTTATCTGCGCCTTTTGCCTGCGGACAAATTTTCTGATAGAATTGGAAAATTTTATTGCTTTTTCCATAATAGTAAAATAAAAAAGAGACTTTCATATCTCTTTTATACCTTACCATAAATTGAAATAAAAATCAAACTACAAAAAAAGGGAGCAGCGGACTGTTCCCCATCAAAGACCGAATATCATGAGATGACCGTGCGCAATGCGTCTACCTTAAGCAAAAGGTCTGAAACAGCGAGAATAACAGCCTTCATGCATCTTTGATATTCCTCCAAGCTGTCATTTGCCGGTTCTTGCAGCCCCGTCAAAATGACTGCGGGGCCGGGACCGTCGCCGATCAGCTTCGTTGTCGCTTCTTCCTGAATTGACAATGAGCCGATGACCAACACATATTCGTGCAAATCAGGGATAGAATCAGCACGTTTGCATGGCCGGTCTTTCGGTTTCAGGCCCGCTTCAGTCAAAGCCCTGAAACAATTTTCATGTATCCTTCCGGCTGGCGCTGAACAGGATCCGCTGTTGATTTCGACAGGAATCCCGGCCTTAATGCAAACATTCCTAAGAGCTGTTTCCAGCATGAAACTTACAGTTGAGCCATCGCTATCTATGCATAAAACTTTCACAATGCACCCGCCTTTCCCCTCCGGCAACCAGAGGAACCTCATGTCCAGTTTTAGCAGACAAAGGATTAATGATACTTTACCAACTTTAATTTAATTGTCAACTCTCCACCAATTAATTGGTGGAGAGTCAAGGTCTATACAAACAAAAACCGCCTGAAGCGGTAAAAAATATAAACTATTTTTTTAATTTTGAAATTTCTTTACGGACAATTTCACGGTCGTCCCATGGAATCTTTTTGCCGTTTTCCAGACACATCCATGGCTCCGACCCTTTTCCTGTAATCACAACAACATCTCCCGGCTTTGCCGATTTTATTGCTGATCCTATAGCCTCTTTCCTGTCTAATATTTTTTTAGCATTTTTACCGGCGGTTTCTGCAACTTGATTTATAATTTCCATTGGATTTTCATCATAGGGATCTTCATTTGTAATTATAATCTCTTTGCAATATTTGCCGGCTAATTTTCCCAGCTCGGGCCTTTTCCATTTATCTCTCCCGCCACCGCAAGAACCCAATACGCAAATTAACCTTTCATCCTTAAAGGTTTTATAGACTGCTTCAAGCTGTTCGGGAGTATGCGCATAATCAACTATAACCTTAAATGGGCTTTCAGAAATGATTTCCATTCTTCCCGAAATTCCTTTTGCACTTTCCAATGCTTTTTTACAAACCTCCAAACTGACTCCGTAAGCTTTGGCAACGCAAATCGCCGCCAGGGCATTATAGATATTAAATTCTCCTGACAGATTAAGTTGAAATTTTTGGCCTTGAAATTCAAAACTGATGCCGTTTTGTGTTTGGATATTCTTTGCATCTTTAAGGCTGAAAACAACTTTTTTCTTTGCCGGAATATCTAAAAAATATTTGGCATTTTCATCGTCTGTATTGATAATATGAATATTTTCTGTCGCCCTGAATAACTTCAACTTTTCATTTCTGTAATTTTCAAAACCGCCGTGGCTCTCAATGTGCTCCGGAGTTAAATTTGTAAAAACGGCTGTGTCAAAATTTATAAATTTATGGCGGAACTGCCTGATGCCTTCTGATGTGACCTCCAAAACAACGTACTTGCACCCGGCTTTTTTTGCCTGGCTCAAAAGTTTTTGTATAACAAATCTGCCGGGCATCGTCATTTTGTATTTATTTTCCCACTCCTTCTCTCCGACTTTGAATCTGATCGAAGAAACAGAAGCTACTTTATAACCTGCTTGTTCTAAAATTCTGGTTATAAAATCAACTGTAGTAGATTTTCCGCTCGTGCCGGTCACTCCGATTATTTTCAAATTCTTGTTGTATCCCGGAAAACCAAAAACAACAGCTCCCGATAAAGCCCAACAAAAGTGATAAGCCTGCAATAAAAATTTCGGCGTGATTTTCTTAATTATTTTTTTCAGAGTCATTGTTTTAATTTATCATAAGAAACGAATAAAAAAAAGCCGTGCATACACGACACGGCCATACGCTAACGAACATGGAATAGGGGATTAGACTGCAACAACCGCCTCCTTGCTTTTGGATGTTGCAACTGGTGTTGCAACCAACAAATCGCAAAGCGCCAGATCATACGCATCAACCAACGCATCAAGAATGGCGATGGCACAATCAGGTTTTGCGGACTTCCCGGTCCACTTCCCATCCCCGCCGCCTTTGTCTCCGACGGTTATTGCGACATCAAGCGAACCGTCGCTCCTGGCAGATGCGCAGAAATCAACTACCTCAACGGTCTTCAGCCGGCCAAAGCTAGGAATGATTAATGGCCTGAGCGTTCTGTTAAACGCATCTAAGTGGCCTATCCCAGAATCGTGGCCGCGCTTAGCTTCTCCCGTTCTCAGGATTTCCACCTTCAAAATCACATGCGTGTTGCAATCATGCCCCGGCAGCTTTGATGAGCTGCAATCGCCGACCGCAGTGAAAAACTTTCTGTCTGCTTCCATGCTCCTGTCTCCTTGATTGACAACGACCTGTAAGAGCTTCTGCCACGCGCAGAAACTCCTCAAAAAGGGTTTATAAAAAACAAAACCTCTTTTTGAGAAGAGGCGCTTTACTTTTTTATTTGCAAAAACGCTCCTTCTCTAAGAGAGGTTAATAATGATGAGGTTAATTATATTCTTGGAAATTCCGCAGTTCATGATTATTTTTATTTTATGCCAACTCAATATTCTTGTCAATTATTTCCCTAAATTTTTAACACCTACTTTATTTCTGCCAGTCTTGAATAATAATCTTTTTGCCAGACAACTTAACAACAACTTTTTGATGTTCTTTCCAACCCAATTTATCTATAATTTCAATCGGCAAGGTTAAACCCATACTAAACCCAGCTCCCATTTTAGTAAGTTTTCTTATATTTTTTTCTTTTAAAACTCTCATCTTATTTCCCTACTCACATATTTCAGTAGTAATGCAAGTAGCATTTATTTGCCCAAATTTTTTAACGCTTGTTTTATTCTTTCTTCCGGATTTTTTACATTGCCGGGAACACGGCTTAGGGCATCTTTTGCCTGCTGTTTTGAGAATCCAAGCTGCATCAAAGCTCCCTCAGCTTCGTCTGCAGAACCTTTTTTCTGCCCCAGCATTTTTATTTTTCCCGTCAACTCTAAGATTATTGTCATTGCCTTTTTTTCTCCTATGCCAGGAATTCCTTCAAAGATTTTCTCATCCTGTTTTAAAATCCTGTCTTTTATTTTATCTAAGGAACCAAGAGCTGAAATATCCAAAGCTGATTTGGGTCCGACACCTCTGATATCCATCAGCGTCTCAAAAAATTCCAACCCCTCATAAGTTGGGAACCCGTAAAGATCCAGCGCTTCCTCCTTAACATTTTGATAGCAAAACAGCTTGATGTTTTCTCCGATTTCCGGTAATGTCAGCAAGGTTTGGCGGGATAAAAAAACCTTATAGCCAATATTATTGACTTCAAGAATAATAAATTTTTCTTTTTTCAGTATAATTTTACCCTCTAAAAATGCTATCATAATATAAATAAATTTATTGCTTTTGTTCCTTTTTCTTTTCTTCTTCTTCTAAATAATCTTCGAGTCTGCCGGTCGCAGTCGTCCAAATTTTCCCGTCAGTCATCTTATCAAGCACCTCGCCAAGGGTTAAAGTCAGAGGTTCCCCATGCCTTCCGCTAGGAAGCCTGGGCTTCAAACACATAAATTCTCTGATTTTGATTCCTTGAGGAAAATCTGGTAATGGTTTTCTGGCCGTTATAAAAAAACTATTTTCTTCCGGATTCCAGATAACATATGTTTCACAACCAACCGCTCGGGCGGCATCAAAACCGGCTGGAACTTTTTTGCCGATATCAACGGCTATTTTCCCGTAATTTTTTGAATCAACGATAAACCCCTCTTTCCCCATTTTTTCCAACGCTTCCAAAGATTCCCTAACCGTTTTTGCCTGTTCTTCGCTTCTATTGATTATTATATCGGGTTTGCCTTTTTCTCTGGCTTTCACCGATTTTATCAACCCCCAATTCTTATCCTTAAAATCAGCGGCAGTTAGGTCTTCTGAAGGATTCCTTCCTTTTCTAAAAAAATCCAGCAGGGCTTCAGCTGAAAGAAATCTTTGTACACCAAGCAGCCTTTTCCAGGAAACTTTGAAATCAGCCATTGTCACGGCGTAATCGCAATTATCTACCCGATTAACAAACTCCACCGCTTTATCTAAATATTGTTCCTTTTTTAACAAACCTAAACTAACTAAAGTTTTGTAGGTAATTTCGGTTGCCGAGGTCAATTTTCCTGCTTCGGTTGTGTGGTGGTCTAAAAAGGCTGTTTGCCCTCCATCTTCTATAACCAAACCATATCTGCCCCCTTCATCACTAGTATCTAAATTAATTGCCCCTGATTTAGAATCACCCGGCTCGACATACTGTACATTTTTGGTATTGATTCCCGCCAATTCCAATAATTTTATCGCGCATTTCCCGTCTATGTCGCTAAAATTCAAAAGTTTTGGTTTTTTAGTTTCTCTATCTATTATAACTCTCCCATGAACTGCAAATTCTTTCCATAATTGTTTTGTCTTTTCAATAAATTTTTTGTCTCCCTCCTGTTCTGTTTCTGCCCATAATTCCTCATAATTACCGGCTCTTGCCAGTGTAATCTGAGCTGCTGATCGGGCAAGCTCTGTTTCTTCAGAAATTTGAGGTTCTGTGTTATCTTTAGGTTGTTCTCCTTTATTTCCGTCCATATTTTTATTATATTAATAGTATATACCTTTGCTTATTATAATAATACATGAAATTCAAATTAGTATCAAAATTTGAAGCCAAGGGAGACCAACCGAAGGCAATAAAACAGCTGGCTCATAATCTAAAAGCCGGGGTCAAAGACCAGGTGCTTTTAGGCGTTACGGGATCGGGCAAAACCTTTACGATGGCCAAGGTTATCGAAGAAATGCAGAAGCCGACATTGGTTATCTCCCCCAATAAAACTTTGGCCGCACAGCTTTACCAGGAGTTCAAGGAATTTTTTCCCAATAATGCGGTCCATTATTTTGTTTCTTATTATGATTATTACCAGCCGGAGGCCTATATCCCGCAATCAGATACATATATAGAAAAGGACGCAAAAATAAATGAGGAAATTGACCGGTTAAGGCATGCGGCAGTCCAGGACGTAACGACAAGGAAAGATGTGATAGTGGTTGCTTCTGTTTCCTGCATTTACAACATCGGCTCGCCGGAAAATTATGAAAATATTTCTCTGGAAATAAAATTGAAACAAGGGATTAAAAGAAAAGATTTTCTAATTCTTTTGAATAATCTGCAATATCAAAGAAACGACATTGATTTTAAGCCGGGCACTTTCAGGGTCAGGGGAGACTTGGTTGAAATTTATATTGTAACCGGAGAAAAAATATTGCGCGTGGAATTCTCAGGAGATAAAATAGAAAAAATCTCTGAAACAGCTCCTGGCCTCGGCCAAAAATATAAGACTTCAGGCGATAAAATAAAATTATTTCCGGCCCATTTTTGGGTAACTCCGCAAGATAAAGTTAATATCGCTATTAATAATATAAGATTAGAATTAGAGCAAAGATTAAAAGAACTGAAAAAACAAAATAAGCTGCTGGAAGCTGAAAGGTTGGAACAAAAAACAAACTATGATTTGGAAATGTTAAAAGAAACCGGCTGGTGCCATGGCATTGAAAACTATTCCAGCCACATGGAATTCAGAAAACCGGGACAAGCGCCATTTTCTCTGGTTGATTATTTCAATTATTTCAACCCCAATGGTTCATTAATGTTTATTGACGAATCACATATCTCAATTTCCCAGATCCGCGCCATGTCGGTGCAGGATAAAATCAGGAAACAAACCTTGATTGATTTTGGATTCAGATTGCCGTCAGCAATTGATAACCGTCCCTTAACTTTTGCAGAGTTTGAAAAAAGGCAGAAGCAGACAATTTATGTGTCAGCCACTCCGGCTGATTTTGAAAAACAAAAATCAGGCAGGCATATCGCAGAACAGCTGATAAGGCCGACCGGACTTTTAGAACCGGCAATTGAAATCAAAAAAACTGAAAACCAAATTAAAGATTTGATTGAAGAAATAAAAAAAGAGGTTTCTAAAAAACAGCGGGTTTTGGTGGTAACTCTGACAAAAAGACTGGCTGAGGAAATTTCTGATTATTTAGTCGAAAGGGGAATTAAAACACAGTATCTGCATTCTGAAATAAAAACAATGGAAAGGCCTGAAATTTTAAAAAATCTCAGGGAGGGAAAATATGATGTGCTGGTGGGAATCAATCTTTTAAGAGAGGGGATTGATTTGCCGGAAGTTTCATTGGTTGCAATTTTAGATGCTGACAAAGAAGGGTTTTTAAGAAACAAAACAACTTTGATACAAACAATGGGCAGGGCGGCAAGACATCTTAATGGACGCGTCATTTTGTATGCAGATAAAATGACCTTCTCAATGCAATCGGCTATTAACGAAGTGGAAAGAAGAAGAAAAATTCAGGAAGATTACAACAGAAAAAATAAAATAACTCCAAAAACAATTATCATAGATATAAGAGATTGGGGATTTTCCAAGAAAGAAGATATTGATTCTGAATTTTGGATGGTTCATGACAAAAAACTTCTGGAAAAGGAGATGAAAATAGCTGCCAAAAATCTGGACTTTGAAAGAGCGGCTGAAATCCGCGATTTAATCAAAAAGTTAAACATGAAAAAGCCCGCTTAGCGGGCTTTTTCATTGGAATCTACTTCTTCTTTTTTTTCGGTGCGGGCTTCTTTGGAGTTTCTTTTTTCTCTGATTTTTCCCTTTTAGAAGGTTTGCTCTCTGATTCTGAAGGTTTTTTTCCTCCTGGTTTTGTCACCGGTTTTTCCCCCTTATTCTTTGCTTTGTTTTTTTTCTCGGGCTTACTTTTTGGTTGTTCATCGATCCATGTTTGCAATAACTCGCCTGCCGCTTGTTTAAGCTCCATTATCCTATTCCATTCCTTCTTAGGCAATCTTTCTCCGAATGCTTTTAAGGTTAATTGATTTCTTCTTATTATCTTTGACAATTTTGGGCGCAAAATGTCATGGGTATGCCCGCCAAGATTATGGACTTTATCTTCCAATGGGGCCAATTCAGATTCACGATAATCGATTTTTTCTCCCGCCTCTCTGTCCTCTTCATATCTTTCAACCGTTTGTCCGATTATGGTTCTTGTGCAAGCTTGCCTTTCTGCTTTTAATATTTCCCTTCCTCCATCAATTTTTAGATTTGCCCTTCCCTGCGCCTCACCCAGCATTCTGGCTCTCGCCACTACTTCGTTCTGCCCTAAAAGATCCTTCCCATTAGCATATGTTAAAATTCCCTTACCATCTACTGTAGGTATTTTTAATTTGCCGAAACCAAAGAGCCCTCTTTTACTATTTTCAACTGCATAACCTTCATTAATTAATTTATCAAGTGCAATATTATCGCCGGCTTCTTTTATCCCTAATGCCATTTTAATTTCAGCTAAATATTTTTCCCTGTTTTCCGGCTTCACATTAGGATTTCTCTTCCATAAAGTATCAAGGGCTTTAGAATGCTCTTCCTGGATAATCCTTTCCTGTTCTTTTTCTATAAGTTGCTTCCTATATACTTCTACAGCATCTTTTCCTCTTATAATTCTCATGCCTCTGGATTTAAAATTTGCCTCTGCCATTCGCTCTCTTTTTGGTATCAGTTCTTCACCTGTTGCCTCTCTAAAGGCGTCTACTATCTCTCTTGGACTTCTTTCCATCACTTTTGGATCTTTTAAAATTTCTATTGCTTGATCTATGGCTTGTTCCTTTGCTTTTTGTTCTTCTTTAACGTTTCTTGGTAATAATCGTGCCTCTGGCACTTCTGCCGGTGCTTCTGCTGGTTCTGGTGCTTCCGCAGGCGCCTCTGCGGGCGATGGTTGCACTTCCGGTGTCTCTGCTGCTGGTTCTTCTCCTTCTGGTGCTGGTTCTACTTCTGCTGCTGGCGCTTCTGCCGGCGCCGCTTCTGGCTCTGGCACTGCTTCTGGTATTGACTCCCCTGCTTGTTCTGGTGCTGCTTCTACTGGCGGTTGTTCTTCTGTTGGCGTTTCCTCTCCTGGCGCTTCTGGTAGTGGCGCTTCTGGAGTTTCTGGTATTGGCTCCGGCGCTTCCGGCGCTGGTTCTGGCTCGGGTTCAGGTACTGCCTCTGCTACCGATTCTGCCTCCGCTTCTGATGTCACCTTTGCTGCCGGTGTTGGTTCTGGTGGAACTAATGTTTCTTCTACATCTGGCGGCAATTGTTGCGAAGAAGCTTCCGGATTCTTATTATTCTGATTAGGAGTTTCTGCGGTCATATTTTTTTAAAATAAATTTAGTTATTAATTTATTAATTTTACTATTTATAAAAATTAGTGTCAAATCCGAGCAAGCGAAGCAAGCGAGGACCCCGCACTAATTTTGTTTAACAAAATTAGTGCGGGGTTATTTTGCTTTTTATTTATATTAAAAATGTAAACAAAGTAAAAAAAAGGGGACGAGTGCTCGTCCCTAGACCTGAGAAGGCCCTAGCGTTTTTAACGTTTCGGAAATCTTTTTATGGTCTGGTATGACAATGTGCCTGGCAATCCTTTGAAAATGGAATCCGTAGATCCAGAGAGCCACCACATCGTAGAATGCCCGCGGATTTTTGAAGAATGTTACCAGCAGAGTTTTCCAGTAATAGTAACTGGTCTCAAACCCGCCAAACATGCCTATCAAAACCACAGACAGAAAAAGAGCTCTTAAATCTGTTATAAGTGTTCTTGTGTTTATTTTCCTAGCAACCTTTTTCGAGGCGTTGTATTCCTCCAAAAAAACAAGGATTCTTTCATAGTACTTCCTGGGGGAATAGACCATCTTCCAAATTTGCTTATATCCGTGCAGAAGAGTCTTAAGTGGCATTTTGGGAACAATATTAGTCACGCCCCCGATGTTATTACCCGCTGATTCTGACAATATTCTGCCTTCTGCCTTAAGTTTGGCGTACAAAGCTGTTCCCGGCGGCGCTAAAAGGATGCCCACCATCGGAAAAACTATCCCTGTTTCCTGGATGAATTCAATCATCATTCTGGCAAAAGTCTGGGGATCGTCGGCATCAAAACCGACAATAAACCCTGACAGCGGATGAAGCCCGTGACGCCGTAGTATCCTGACACACTCTACCATGTCATGGCTTACGTTTTGCAGTTTACCGCATTCTTCTAGTGCGGCTTTATTGGGCGTTTCCAGCCCCAAAAAAACCTTCTTGATTCCGGCTGAAACCATTAAATCCATGAGTTCTGGATCATCAGCGAGAGTAATGTCGGCCTCCACCGTAAACTCAAACGGATATCCGCGATCTTTCTGCCATTTGGCGCACTGGCGCAGCATTTCTTTTGCGTTTTTCCTTTTGCCAATGATATTATCAGAGGCATCCATGATTGGCCCGCGAAATCCCGTTTGGTATATAGCATCAAGTTCGCTCAGGAATTGCTCTGGCGACTTCGGCCGCGGGATGCGGCCATTGATGTCTACTATTCTGCAAAAACTACAATTGAACGGACAAGCCCTGCAAAACTGAACCATTAAGGTTGCGTAATTTCTAATATCGATTAACTCCCACAAAGGAATTGGCGAAGTATTAACATCCGGAAAATTCTTGGCTGGGTAAATCCTTCTTGCTTTTTCAACCCGTAAGTCTTCCAAAAACTCCTGCAAGGTATTTTCTACTTCTCCCAGTAGAAAATGGCTTACTCCGGGGAAGCTTTCGCAGCTTTCTATGTTCTCAAGGATTGGGCCACCTAAAACTACAGGGATACCCAAATTATTACAACGCAGAATAACTTCTTTTGCAGAATGGCTCTGCGTTGACATGCCGCCGACGAAAACGTAGTCGGCCCACGCAATGTCTTTGTCGGTAATCTTCTGAATGTTTAGGTCAATCAACCTCTTCGACCACGCTTTTGGAAGCATGGCTGATACCGTTAGCAAACCCAAAGGAGGGAAAGCTGCTTTCTTGCCAACAAATTTCAGCAAGAATATCCAGCTCCAAAACGTGACCTCAAACTCCGGGTACACAAAAAGTATTTTCATGGCTCTACCATCCTTTTCTTTTCGAGGTTTAAATTGAGGGTTAAGTTAACAAGGTGCAGATAATATAATAACACATAGGGGGTGACTATTGCAAAAATAATAATAATATGATATGTTTATTTTATAAAATTATGGCAATAACAAAATCCGCTAAAAAAGCTATCAGACAGTCTGCAAGAAGAAAAGAGCAGAATCTGGTCTACAAAAATAAAATAAAGAAACTTGTAAAAGAAGCCCATTCTTTGATTTTGGCAAAAAAACAAACAGAAGCAATAAAACTTCTTCCCAATATATATTCTGCATTAGATAAAGCCGCCAAGGTTGGAGTAATCAAAAAAAATAACGCTTCGCGCAGGAAATCAAGATTAACAAAAATGTTAGAGAAAAAAATCTAGGTTAGTCCTAGATTTTTTATTGTTTTTTTAAATTTCCGCAAGCAACAAGTCCAGCGCCAATTCCGGCTCGATCTTTCCCGTTTTAATATCCGAATCTACCTGAAAAATCTTGTGGTAGATTTTTTTTAGTTTAGGCATTGAAAATTGGCTGCATAAATAATAGCTTTTCTGGGCGACAAAAGGATGAAGCCCGCTTTTCTTCATTATTATGCCGTATGGCTTTTGCATATCCTGGAGTTCTTTTATTATCAAAAGATTTCTGAATTGATAAGCAATCATTGAAAGCAATCTTAGGGGATTTTCCCCGTCATCTAAGTGCTTATGCAATAATGACAATGCCAGCTTCTTATCTTTTGAAGCTATTGCATCTATTGTCTTAAAAATCAATTTTTCATCATTTTCGATATTAGGTTTTACCAGCAGTTCAACATCTTCTTTTTTAATGGCCGAATCTTTTCTGTAGCTTGATAACTTATTTATTTCGTTTGTCATCTGCCATAAATCGCTTCTGACAAACTCTATCAACATATCTAAGGCATCTGCATTTATCTTTGCTTTATTTTTTTCAAGTTCTTGGATGGCCCATTTTTTAAGCGCAGCCGGCTGCAAATAATCAAATTCCTGGCATTTAGCATGTTTTTGCATCGCTTTAAAAAATTTGGTTCTCTGGTCAGGGGGGCAGTCCTCATAAACAACAACAATGTCTTTTATATCTTCTAAATTTTTGATATTTTCCAAGAAATCTTCCTGGAACTTTGCATCGCTGAAAACATTTTTCAAAACTATCAGCTTGTTCTCTGCAAACATCGAAGTAATTTTAAGCTCGCTGTAAAAATCCTTAAAATCTTTATTATCAACATTAATATAAATTAAACTCAGCCCGGATTTATGGACTTTTTTATATCCCAAAATTATTTCCTCTAACTTTCTTTTGGATCGATATGAATCTTCTCCGTAAATAAAATATATCATTTTTTATCTTGCACCCTTCATTAATAAAATATATAGCGGGCTGTAAGAATCTTCCCCTTATATAAAATAAATCATTATAACTTTTAGTGCTTCGATTAACTCAGCACCAACCCTGAGGACATTCGGCTGAGCTCAGTCGAAGCCCTAGTCGAAGGGTTGGCAATTAGGACAGAAGAATGCGCTGCGCTGGCCGACTTTAATGCGCTTAATCTTGGTTCCGCATCTCTGGCATTTTTGCCCCTCTTTTCTATATGCTTTTCTTTCGGTATCGAAATCTCCTTTACTGCCATCGGGTTTTCTATAATCAGAAAAACTTTCTCCACCTAATTTAACTCCTAACCCTAAAACTTTTTTTATACCTTCGTATAGTGATTTTAATTCTTTTTCATCCAAACTTGCAATATTTTTTTCGGGATGAATTTTTGCCTGCCAAAGAGCTTCCGAAGAATATATATTTCCTATGCCTGCAATTATTTCCGGGTTCATCAAAACCTGTTTTATCTTGCCCTTTTTGCCTTTCAAAGTTTCTTTGAATTTTTCAAAAGTAAAACTTTTATCCAATGGTTCCGGCCCCAGATTTTTAAATTCCTTTGAATTTAACAATTCATCTGTTTTCCATAACTCAACCTTGGCAAATTTCCTTGCATCAGAAAGTGCCATCATTTTCCCATTATCAAAAAAGAAAATCAGATGAAGAAAACGATTATACGGGTCATTCAATGGCCCCTTTTCAGCCGGTTTCCAATGTCCATTATCTAACACCCAACACCCAACCAGAAGATGTCCTGTCATCTTCTGGTGCACCAGAAGAGAATAGCCATCATATAAATCAAAAATTATATTTTTGGCTCTCCGCCATATTTTTTTTATTTTTTTGTTTCTTATTTCTTTTTTAAATTGTTCAAAATCTTTTGGTTTTTTTACTATTTTCCCCCAATCAGACCAAACATCAACAAAGGTCCTTTTAAGGACCTTTGAATTCAAACCTTTAACCGTTGTCTCTACTTCCGGCAATTCTGGCATATATTATATGTTATTATTTATAACTCTTTGCTGGGTCACCCTTTGGACCCTGCTCGTTTACTAATTTTTTGATTCAAATCATTTAATTCTTTTCTAAGCTGAGTTGTTTCTTCTTCTTTCTCTTTTACGTCTGTTTGCAATTTATTTGATTCTTCAACCAGTCTTTCCAACTCTATAGTCCTGTTTTTTACCTTTTGCTCTAATGCACTTATTGTTTCTTCTAATTCTTGAGTTTTGGCTTGCACTTTTATACCAACAGATTTTTCTGAATTTACTTCTTGTTCGTGGCTTGTCTCAAGCTCTTCTGCTATTTTATTGAAGGTATCAGCCAATTCTGCAAGTTCATCTTTGGTTTCTAAATAAACTCTGGTAGATAAATTTCCTTCACTAAGTTCTTTTGCCTTGCCTAATAATTTTTGGAGGGGAGAAGTAAGATTCTGGCCGGTCGCAAGACCGAAAAAAAACACAAAAACAGCAAGAAATAAAATAACAATATAAAAAACGGGCCCTGATTGTTCAGAACCAATAGCTAAAAAAACAACTGCGGCAAAAACACCGACTAAAACCATAGGAATAGCGATTTCTGTTGTACGTTTGGCCATATGAATTTATGAGCGGACCGGAAAAATTCATTTCACAATTTATGCCAATGTGTCGATATATTAGGCACAATTTGCGATAATGCCGCTTTATTATCGTTTAATTATTATTTAATGATGGCAATCTGTTTATTAAGGAATTAAATTCCAATTTCCTGACAGCCTTCTATATATTTTTATATTGAAGGGTGCAAGCTCATTTTCAAACGACCAAGATTTTAAATTCTCAGGGATTGTAGGCGGGCTATAAGGCTAATGAATTCCAATTTCCTGAAAATTTCCTCAACTTTATTTTGGTCAAAATCCCCAAATCTGCAATCTTCAATTTTAAAATCTATATCAACATCATTTTTCATTTGGGCCAAATCGCGTGACATCAAAGCCGATTCCTTATTTTTTTTCAGCATTTCTTTCACTTTCGGTTTTAAAACCGCCGTGTCTGTGGAAAGTTCTTCATAAAGGTTTTTTATATTCCCATATTTTTGTATAATTTCTGCCGCCGTTTTTTTGCCGATACCTTCGACTCCGGGGATGTTGTCAGACGAATCTCCAGTCAAAGCCTTAAAATCCACCATTTGGTTTGGCTCTACGCCAAACCTTTCCCTCACCTTATTTATATCATAAATAACCGTATCTTTAATACCCTTTCCTAAAGTATAAACTTTTATGTTCTTATTAACTAACTGTGTGTTATCCAAGTCTCCAGAAATAATATAGATTTCCATATCGGGAGTTTTGGCGCAAATGGTCGCAATTAAATCATCTGCCTCAACCCCTTCTTTCGCAAAAACAGGAATTTTAAAAGTTTCCAGAACTTCTTTTGCAATCGGTATTTGTGAAACAATTCCCGCTGGCGTTACCGGCCTTTGCGCCTTATAATCCTTAAACATTTCGTGCCTGAATGTCGGCATTTTTGTATCAAAACAAGCAACGATATAGTTTGGTTTTAAATCATTTATGGCTTTAAACAAAGTCAGTAAATATCCGTAAACAGCTCCAGTTTCCTGCCCGGATTTATTTGCCAAGGGCGGTAACGCGTGAAACGCCCGGTGTAGCAATGCGTTTGAATCAATAATAAGCAATCTCTTTTCCATTCTTTACTATATCATATTTTAAAATTAATTTCTCTTTTATTTTCTCCGATAAATTTGAATTTTATAAGAATAACACCTTTGGGCAGGGCCTTTCTAATTTTTTCCGGCCATTCTATCGCCACAATATTCCTCGCATCTTTAATAATATCCTTAAACCCCAGCTCTAAAATATCTTTTTCATCTTTCAGTCTGTAGCAGTCGATATGGTAGAAATCATTAAATCTAAAACCCGGCACTTGAAATCTTTTAAGGATGACAAACGTAGGGCTTAATATTTTATCTTTTATCCCCAGCCCCCTGGCAAATCCCTGCAAAAAAGTTGTTTTCCCGCCGCCAAGATTGCCTTGTAGTCCTAAAACAATGGCTGTTTTTCCTCCGATTGTATTTAAAATTTGTTCGGCAGTTCTTTCTCCAAGTTTTTGCATCTGTTTATAACTGGTCGTAATATATTTTTTCATATTGTGGATTAAAATATTTGACTAAAAAAACAAAATCGAATAGTGTAAAATAACTTAAAAATATGGAAGATATAACAGAATCAAAATCCCGATTAGGAATCGAAGATCCTCGCCAACAGGCGGGACAAATTATTTCAGATTCCAAAAATATTTATTTAATAACTTCTGAAGAGCCGGAAGCAATAACTTCCACATTGGCTCTTTTTTATACTTTAAAAGAATTAGGCAAAAATGTAAACCTGATTATAGACACCCTGCCCGAAAACCTCAAATTTCTAGCTCCATCTTTAGATTTTATTTCTTATCCTAAAAATTTTGTGATTTCGGTTCCAAACGATATCGCCCAGATATCCCAAATCTATTACGAGAAAAATAATGATGCTCTTAAGATACACTTAACATTGGAAAGTGGTAATATAAAGAAAGATAACATTTCATTTTACTTCTCCGAGACAAAGCCAGACCTTATTATAACCGTCGGCGTAAAAGATTACCAAAAAGAATTATCAAGCAGGTTAAATTCTTTCGGATTTCTGCTGGATTCTCCTATCCTGAATATAGATACTTTAACTTCGCTCAGTGCGGACAATGGGCAAGATAACAAAAAATTTGGTAAAATTAACTTATTGGGAGATCTTTCTTTAACAGAGACCGTCTTTACTCTGATAAAAGATATAAATGAAAAATTTTTAAAAAAAGAACCGGCTATGTGCCTTTTATCTGGATTAGTATTTTATACCGGAAATTTTAGAAATAAATTAACGGCAGAAATTTTTCAAATAGCTTCGGATTTAATGAAAAACGGCGCTGATCTAAAAATTATAATAGATAATATTAAATAAGTTAAGCTAAAACTATGGAGGAAACAAAAAAATTATTAGGGTCCGTAACAATTTCTCCAAAAATTATCGACGAGGTGGAGACCCAGGTGAAAGATATTGAGGGATTTAAAAAGAAAATTCAAGAGTATCTTGTCGAAAATATCACAGAGCTTTTGGATGTTATTTTGTATGGAGCAATAACCCTTGATACCTCCGATGTCCACATTGAGCCGCAAGAAGATGAGGCAAGGTTAAGAATAAGATTAGACGGCATCTTACAGGATGTTGTTTTTTTTGACCATAATGCATACCACCATTTAGTTTCCCGCTTAAAACTTCTTTCGAAATTAAAATTAAATGTTACAGACAAGCCGCAAGACGGCAGATTTACAATTGAGGTTAAAGATTTGCTTATTGAGGTTAGAACCTCCAGCTTGCCGGCAGAATACGGAGAATCAATTGTAATGAGGCTTTTAAATCCAAAAAGCTTGATTTCCTTAGAGGATTTGGGATTGCGAGACGACCTTTATAAAACTTTTGAAGAAGAGATTAACAAGCCTAATGGCATGATAATTGTTACCGGCCCCACGGGCTCTGGAAAAACAACCACCCTATATGCTTTTTTAAAAAAAATACAGAATCCCGAAATTAAAATTATAACAATTGAAGACCCGATTGAATATCATTTGAAGGGAATTTCCCAGACGCAGGTGGCCCCTGATAAAGGATATGATTTTTCCGACGGCCTCCGCTCAATTGTAAGGCAAGACCCTGATGTTATTTTGGTTGGTGAAATTAGAGACCTAGAAACCTCAAAAATAGCCCTGCAAGCAGCTTTAACCGGCCACTTGGTATTATCTACATTGCATACCAACGACGCGGCAGGGACTATTCCGCGGCTTGTAGACCTTGGCGTAGATCCATCGTCAATCGCTTCCGGTTTAAAAATGGCCGTAGCCCAGCGATTAGTCAGAAAAGTCTGCAAACAATGCTCAACGCTTGTAAAACCGACTGCAAAAGAGCTGTCAGAAATAAAAAAAGGCTTAAAAAATTTACCTAAAAATATAAAAATCCCTGAATTTGAAAAAATAATGGTTACTAAGCCCAAAGAGAAGGGGTGCCAAGCCTGCAACTTCACAGGATACAAAGGAAGACAAGGATTATTCGAAGCATTTTTAGTTGATTCTGAAATAGAAAGATTTATCTTAAAAAATCCCCCGGTTTCTGAAATCAAGGATTTAGCCATAAAAAAAGGAATGGTAACGATGTACCAATCCGGTTTAATTGATGTAGCTCTGGGAAAAACAACAATGGAAGAAGTTATGAGGGTTGTAGAAGCAGATGAAGAAAAAACTGCCGTAGAAGATGCCAAAAATTTGTAAATTAAAGCGGCTCTAGAGTTGGAGGTACTCTTATGTCTGGGACATAAATAAAGACTTGCCTGAGGAATAATCGAGCCGGAGCAAGATTATCCGAAGCTGAGGCAAATCCAAATAAATACCTCCAACTCTAGAGCCGCTTACAGTATATAATACGTAAAAATAATCTATAGTATCAATATTTTCAATTGTAGCATTTTTTAACGCATATGTCAAGTATCATGCCGGAAAAAACCAAGAAGGAAGACATAATATTAGACTCGGCTTTAAGGCCGAGTTCTTGGCAAGATTATGTCGGGCAGGACAAAATCAAGGAAAATATAAGGATAATTATAACAGCTGCCAAACAAAGACTCCAGAGCCCAGATCATTTGTTATTTTATGGCAATTCGGGGCTGGGCAAGACTACTTTGGCTTATCTTGTGGCAAATGAAATGGGAAAAACGATAAGGTCAACTTCCGGCCCGGCACTGGAAAGAGCTGGAGATTTGGCTGCAATTTTAACCAATTTGGCCGAGGGGGATGTTTTGTTTTTAGATGAAATCCACAGGATAAACAAAACCATAGAAGAATATTTATATCCTGCCATGGAAGATTATAAACTGAATCTGGTTCTTGGAAAGGGGCCTATGGCGCGTACAATGGAACTAAAGCTGCCGAAGTTCACGCTTATAGGGGCTACAACAAGGCCCGGCTTATTGTCAGCCCCCTTGAGAAACCGTTTTGGAGCCACTTTCCAGCTTAATTTTTACAGCAAGGAGGACATCCAGAAAATAATTGAGAGATCGGGAAAGCTTTTGAAAATAAAAATGGAGCCTGGGGCTGTGGAAGCCATAGCAAAGCGCTCAAGATTCACTCCAAGGGTGGCTAACCGCCTTGTAAAAAGAGTGAGGGATTTTGCCCAAGTCCAGGGAGCTGAAATTATTACAAAAGAAATCGCAGAAAATTCTCTGGATTCTTTGGAAGTAGACTTAATGGGATTGGATCCCAGCGACAGAAATATATTGCGGGCTTTAATTGAAAAATTTAACGGGGGACCGGTCGGGCTACAGTCTTTATCTGCGGCCGCAATGGAGGAAGAAGACACTATTTTAGATATTTACGAGCCATATTTAATGCAATGCGGGCTTATTGAAAGAACTCCGAAGGGCAGAGTTGCCACCAACTTAGCCTACGAACACTTAAATCTCAAACATCTTAAAAAACAATCCAACCTCTTATAAAAAAAATCCGCGAGTGCGGATTTTTTTGTTTATACTATTTTGCGTAGTTATTTCTTTTTTTTAGCTTCCAAATCCTCAAGCATCCATTCAAGTTCATGAAGCGCTGTATCATGCTCTAACTTTTCGTTATATTGTTCCATAGCCTCTTTGTCAGATATTCCCGGAGTAATAACCATTTCTACATTATGAGTAAAATAAACTTTTTTACCTGTTCGATCCGCCTCTTCTCTCGCTATTTTTATTGTTTCACGGAGATCTTCTCCGGGTTCGACCGACTGCCTTATTATTTCTTCTGTAGTAAACCTTGACTTCTCACTATGCTCCTGGCCGCCTTCCCTTGTTTTTATGTCGATCATATTTTTTAATTATTTTAATGATATTTATTTCTTTAAGTTTATTCCTCTACAAATAATTTGTAAAGCATTAAACATTTAATTATGCATTAATACTCTTTAAATAAAAAAACTCTGTCCGAAAACAGAGATTCAGTTTGCGAGTGCAAACTTTATGTAGATGGCGAGACGGAGGACTTTTTTGGCCGGCCGCGTTTCCAACAGCCTTTTGGTGAAACTATTTTGAGAGTCTTAATATCTTTTCTTAATGTACTGCATGCAATCCCTAAAGCTTCTGCGGTTTTGGTTATATTCCAGTTATTCTTTTCAAGAGCTGCGATGAAAGCTTCTTTTTGGGCCCTTATCTGCTCTATAGTTTTCCCTTGCTGAGATTTTTTGTCAGAAATACCGGCATTGGATGCCGGGCTTATTCCCCGCAGAGCCAACAACCTTTCCAATTCAGGCAGCCCAGTTTTTTCCTTTGGCCCGGGCTTTTCATCAGCCATTGTGTCGAGGTCAAAATGTTCCGGTTTAAGCTCTGAAACATCTTCTCTGCACAAGGCGACTGCTCTGGCGATAACCGTCATCAGCTCCCTGATATTGCCGGCCCACGGACGGCTTATCAACCCCGCCCAAACATCCAGTGAGATTTGCAGCGGCTTTTTGCCGAACTCCGCGCAAATTTTCTCCAAATAATGCCGCGTCAGGGCAACAATGTCTTCCTGCCTTTCGCGCAATGGAGGCAAATGAAGCCGGAATACCTGCATCCGGTAAAACAGATCTTTAAGAAACTTTCCTTCGGAAATCAGGTCTTCAAGCGGCCGGTTTGAGGCGCAGATAATCCTGAAATCCGAGACAATTTCACTTGTCCCGCCGACACGCCGGAACCTATATGAGCCATTCCCGTCGACTACGCGTAGCAGTTTTGCCTGGAAAGGCAGAGTCATTTCAGCAATTTCATCGAAAAAAACTGTTCCATTGTCCGCCAGTTCCAAGAGGCCTTTTTTACTTGCCACTGCTCCCGTGAAGGATCCTCTCTCGTGGCCGAAAAGTTCGCTTTCAATCAAGCTCTCTGAAATACTCGCCACATTTATGGCCACAAGCGGCCCTTTTCTTTTACTGGCTTCATGTATAAACCTGGCCAGCACTTCTTTTCCCGTTCCGGTTTCTCCTGTCAAAAGAACCGGCCGGTTGTAGGGGGCATAAATTTCTGCCCTCCTCACAATCTCCCGCATTTTTTCGTTAGCAACAACCATTTTACTGTTTATATCCGATGCAGTCGTTTCCATGGCCTGCTCTCCTTATCTTGATTTGTTGGGAAAGAACATCTTAAATTCAAAATAATATTAACACCGAGGATTTTGAAAGTAAAGCAATAAAAAAGCATATCATTTCCTCTAATTGATATGCTTTTAAATTATTATCTGCCTTTTTGCCATTTTACTGATCTGAGCAGGGGAGAATAAATATCTTCATCAATATTTATTTTCAACGGATCTGGCTTGTTAATATTGCTTATTTTGAATTCAATGTTGCCGACATCTTCCATAACAGCAATAGGTGTTTGTTCGGCCCCTTCTCCCATCATATAAACCGCAGTTGCCGCCAAAGAATCAACTATATTTGTCTGGGACATCTTTAACTCTCTCCCAAAAATATCTTTTTTGCCCCTGTAATCTCTCAAAGGATAAAAACCATAATATGCCAGCCCGATTCCCATAATTCCGGTTCTTAATGGAGTCGTATGGCTGTCGGAAATTATAACTCCAAACTTTTTTAGCTTGTATTCTTTTTTTATGAAACCATATATTTTTTTAGCCGATGAAAATGTTTTTTCCGGCCACAAAATATAATATCCTTTTGCATTGCTTTCATCGATGCCTGATGTTGGGATTAAAAGATTATCTTTAATCGTCAGCATCACGCTGTTCAATGATTTTTTGTCTCTGCCAATATAAAAATCTGCTTCTTTTTTAATTAATTCATCTTTGTTTACCTTATCGTCTATTTTTATGCATCTTCCCTGCCATATGGAAACTACTTTCGAAGTCACCACTATTACGGATTTTTCTTTTAATTTAAACTTAAAAAAGCTTTCCTTAATTACAGAAAGCAAATCATCTTTTGGGGGGATTAACGGCCTTGTTTTGATTGCCTTTACAATCATGCGAACTGTTTGAAAAATTTTGCAGAGACGAGATAATTTTGGTTAACCAATGGTTTCAAAGAGGAAACTATTTTTAGATTGGTCAGTTTATCTAAAACAGTATTAAAAACTAAACAACTCAACCAAATTCCCAAAGTAAAAAGTCCTCTTTCCATAAAAACAACCGGGATTAAAGCCATCCAGATTGCGGGAGTTAAACCAAACGAATAAAGAAAAATCACAGAGCCTACGGCATGAGCGCAAAATGTGGCTCCCAAGCTGTTAAAAATTAACCTCTTTTTGCCGAAAGTAGCTATAAAAGGAATCAGCCAGATTAATGGATACATCCATGCCTGCCTGCCGATCGGGTTTAATAAGAATAAAATAATGCAGACAGGAAAAATGATGGCTGTTTTTTTCTGTTTCAAACCGAAGTAAGCCGCCGCCAGCATCGCCGGTAAAAATCTGATTATTGTCAAAAAATCTAATGGCTGGCGGGCAATAATCAAGTTTAGGGCCCTGACAAAAAAAGCAGATATAGCCCCTAAAACAGGCCCCAAAAACATTCCGCCGATGGGCCCTAAAAATTCAAACAGGGTAAAGTTTTGATTAGATCCTACAATCCGGTCTATAGACACCTGAAAAGCAATCAGCCCTAAAACAATGAAGATTATTGAAAACAAAATTTTGCGTTTATCCATGGTTATTCTGTTAATTATTATTTGTATTTCTTTTATACTACTTTTGTAATAAAATACAATAATATGAAGGGTCTGGTACTTATATTTTTTCTTGTTTTATTTTTATGCCCGTCTATTGTTTTTGCAGCAAATTCTTCGGATGTTGTTATCAATGAAATTGCCTGGATGGGAAGCACAAACTCGGCGAACGATGAATGGATGGAATTAAAAAATAATACGGCAAGCCAGGTTGATTTGTCAGGCTGGAGTATCCAATCTGGCGACGGAAAACTGAAAATAAATTTAAAAGGCGCAATCTCTGCTGATGGTTTTTATCTGATGGAAAGGACTGATGACACTTCTGTCCCGGATATTACAGCCGGCTTAATTTACACCGGAGCGCTTTCAAACAGCGGAGTGGATTTAAGGTTATATGATAATTTAAATAATTTAATTGACGAAGTTAATTGCACGGGAAAATGGTTTGCCGGGAATAACACAACCAAACAGACAATGGAAAAAACCTCTTCCGGATGGCAGACAAGCCAAGCGCCAAGAGGCTCTCCAGAGGCCCAAAATAACACTGTGGTGGAAAATACCACTTCTCTAGAAACAACGACCCCAGAGCCAATGGAAACGACAAATGAGCAAATAAAAGCTGCTCCTGCAATAACTTATCCAAGCGGCGTATTTATAAATGAAATTCTGCCAAATCCCGAAGGGCCAGATGAAACCGACGAATGGATTGAATTATATAATTCCAATAGTTCTGATGTGGACTTATCCGGCTGGCAAATCCAAGACACAACAGGAACAATAATAACCTATACAATTAACCCTTCGGCAGGCTCAGGGCAGGCAAAAATTTTAGCCAATGGATTTTTGATTTTTAAAAGACCCGACACTAAAATAATGCTGAACAATGACCAAGACGGCTTAAATTTACTGACGCCCGATGCAAAAATTTCCGACTCTATGGCTTTTACCAAGGCTCCCTTGAACCAATCGTATAATAAAGTTGTTTCCGGTTGGGTTTGGAGCTCGACTTTAACCCCCGGAGCTAAAAATATTATCACTGCCGCCCAAACAAAAACTGCTTCCAAAACCTTGTCAAAAACAAAAAATTCTGTTAAAAATAATGATACAGCAGATATCAGCCAAAGTTTAAACATAAACCAAGAGGTTCCCGAAGGGGACAAAACAGCAAATCCTTGGTTTTTATTTTTTATGGTTTTAATAACGACTGTGATTCTGGCTGCAATCGTGCTATTAATAAAATTAAAATTTTCTAAAAAACAACATGTCAGGACATAGTCATGCAAAAACAGTCATGGCCACCAAGATGGCCAATGATGCTAAAAAAGGAAAAATATATTCTAAATATGGCAGGCTGATTACAATAGCAGTAAAGGAAGGAGGGGGGTCGGGAGATCCGTTGACAAACGCCAAGCTCAAGACTGCGATAGAACAGGCCAAAAATGTGAATATGCCCAAAGAAAATATTGAAAGGGCTATCAAGAAAGGTACTGGAGAATTGGCCGGCGAAACTTTAGAGGGAGTTTCTTACGAAGGGTTTGGTCCGGGAGGAATCGCCCTGATAATTGACGGCATCACTGATAATTCAAACCGGACATTAGGCGAAATAAAATCTATCTTGAACCAGAATGGCGGGAAAATGGCGGGAGAGGGAGCTGTCAGGTGGATGTTTGACAGAAAAGGAGTTATAACTATTTCGGACGAAGGAAAAACAAAAGAAGATTTGGAAATGCTGGCAATCGAATTGGGAGCTGATGATATTAAATCGGAAGGAAATAATTTAAATGTTTATACAAAACCAGAAGATTTTGAACCGGTAAAAAAGGCTCTGGAAGAAAAACAAATAAAAATAAACTCTGCATCTTTGGATTATGTTCCCAAAGAAGAAGTTATTATTTCCGAAAAA
The DNA here is from genome assembly GCA_903845295.1 of Candidatus Staskawiczbacteria bacterium. Taxonomy (GTDB): domain Bacteria; phylum Patescibacteriota; class Minisyncoccia; order Minisyncoccales; family Staskawiczbacteraceae; genus XYD1-FULL-39-28. The sequence continues at coordinate 4,743 of CAIMWV010000032.1, read as the reverse complement.
GAAAAAGAGCAGGCGCAAAGACTTTTTGAGGCATTAGATGAAAATGATGCCGTAAACGACATATACTCAAACATTAAAAATTAGAACTGCTTATTACATAGCTGTAATTCTGCGGAATTAAATAATTCTCATGATAATTTTAGGCATCGACCCGGGGTCAGTGATAACGGGTTATGCCATTATTAAAAAACAAAGGGGATCGGAGCCATGCCTCAAAGTTGTTGATTTTGGCTGCATAATCACGGATAAATTTTTTACAACCGGAGAAAGGTTAAAAAAAATATACAAAGAAGTAACAAAGCTAATAGAAAAGCATAAACCGGAGATAATGTCTGTTGAAAATTTATTCTTCTTTAAAAATTTAAAAACTGTAATGCCCGTAAGCCAGACTAAAGGAGTTATTTTACTGGCTGCCGCAGAAAAAAAACTGCAGGTTTATGAATTTACTCCGTTGCAGGTAAAGATGACAATTGCAGGATACGGCAGGGCGGAAAAGAAGCAGGTCCAGAAAATGATCGAAAAAACCATTAATATAGACTGCTTTGATTTGACAAAAAATAATAGGAAAAAAGACGACGCTTTTGATGCTTTAGGAGTGGCGATTTGCGCCGCATTAAAAACCTATTAGTGCAGTTAAGCGCTGGTGTGGAAAAAATGCTATTGACCCTTCACTTTTAAAGATGTATATAGACAATTATCGGTAAATAAACACAAAATAACCTTATTTTAAGTAAATTTTAAGCTGTGGAAAAGTGAAGGGTTGACAATAGTTCGTGAAAAAATATAATGGATATAAATTGCTCGTCGGTCGGAATGTAAAACCAAGTTTTTTCATTCCTCCCTCCTTCGCAATTTATGATAAGGAAAACAAGATAATTAAAAATTAACTACTTTTTAAAAAACAGAAGGACAAACTGATTTTTTATAAAAGTAAAAAAATAAAAAATGGAAGAGGAATTTTTAACCAGGCTTATTAATGAAGACGATGATTTCGACGACACTAATTGGGATAATACAGATGACGACAGTGATGATGATACCAACAGTGATGGCGACGATGATATAGCCGCCGATGATGACGATACTCCAGAAGAGGAGGAATAATAAAATTATAACTGCCAGCTTTATTTGCTGCGATTCTGAAGAATCAAGCAGGCAGCAGATAAATAAAAACTCCGCTGGGTTGACTCGGGCAGTTCTTGGGTCAACGGCGGTGTTTTTATTTAATGGGGTGCTTTAGCCTTGTATTTTTAAACTTCTTTTTTAAAATGATTTTCGGTAGTATAATTTAATAATATTTATAAAAGATGAAAACAAAAATAGTTGACGGTTTTAGTAAAAATAAAAAATTAACCGCCATCGGAAAATATCTGGCGTTTTTGTTTTTGGGAGGATGTTTATTGCTTTTGGTGTTGTTTATTTATTACACTTGGGACTTGCCACAGCCGGAAAAATTTACAGAAACTCCCTTTATACAATCAACTAAAATTTATGATCGTACGGGAAAAATTCTTTTATATGATATTTACGGCGAAGAAAAAAGAGAAATAGTTTCTTTTGATAAAATTTCAGACAATTTAAAGCATGCTATTTTATCCTCGGAAGATTCCAGATTTTACCAGCATGGGGGAGTGGATTTTCAAGGGATATTGAGGGCCGCATGGATTGATTTGACATCCCGATCAAGGAGCCAGGGAGGATCTACCATAACCCAACAGCTTATCCGCTCTGTTTACCTTACCAACCAAAAAAGCATATCCAGAAAAATTAAAGAGATTATTTTAAGCGTAGAGCTGGAAGAAAAATATTCTAAAGACCAGATTTTTGACTGGTATTTAAATGAAATTCCTTTTGGTGAAAACGCTTATGGAGCTGAAGCCGCCAGCCAAACCTATTTTAACAAACCTGCGTCTGACCTTTCTCCGGCTGAAGCTGCCACTTTGACTGCCATGATTTCAGCTCCGAGCTATTATTCCCCTTACGGACCCAATAAATCAGAATTGCTGCAGAAAAAAAATATCGTATTAGAAAAAATGCAAAAATTAGGATATATGACAAGCGGACAGCTGAAAGAGGCTGAAGCGGAAAAAATAAATTTTTCTGAATCAACCGCCTCTATAAAGGCGCCTGACTTTGTGATGTATGTTAAAAAATATTTAGATAATAAATATGGAGAGGATTATTTGAAGGAAAAAGGATTGAGGATTTACACTACTTTGGATTGGGATATCCAACAGTACGCGGAGCAAGTGATAAAAGACTCAGATAAAACAAACGCAAGCAAGAATGCGAATAATGCAGCAATGGTTGTTATAAACCCTAAAACGGGTGAAATTTTAGCTTTAATCGGCTCAAAGGACTATTTTGCCCCACCATATCCGGCGGGTTGTGATGAAAAAGCGCCCGGAAGTTGTTTATTCGACCCCAAATATGATGTGGCCACAATGGGCCAGCGCCAGCCAGGTTCTTCTTTCAAACCTTTCGTTTACGCCACCGCTCTTGAAAAAGGGTATACTCCGGATACTGTGCTGTGGGATGTAAAAACTGAATTTAACCCCAACTGCGATCCAAGCGGAGATGCTGTGGTTGGCACAAATGGCAGCGCATGTTATAACCCGCAAGATTACGATGGAAGAAACAGGGGACCAGTAACTCTGCGCACGGCGCTTGATTGTTCTTTGAATATTCCCTCGGTTAAAACCCTTTATTTGGCCGGCATACCAGATTCTTTAAAAACAGCGAAAGACTTAGGTATCACAACTCTTACTGATACTAATAATTATGGGTTATCTTTAGTTTTAGGGGGCGGAGATGTTAATTTATTGGAAATGACATCGGCTTACGGGGTTTTCGCGGCAGAGGGAAGTTATATCCCGCCGATAAGTATTTTAAAAATCACTGATGCGGACGGCAATATTATTGAACAAAACCAGGAACAGCCGACAAAAGTTTTAGACACGCAGATTGCAAGACAAATTAATAATATTTTATCTGATAATAATGCAAGAGCCCCGATTTTCGGTGCCAACTCTCCTTTATATTTGCCGGGTTTTCAGGTGGCCGCCAAAACCGGTACCACACAAAACTTTATCGATGGCTGGACTATGGGATACACGCCATTTATTGTGGTTGGGGTGTGGACCGGAAATAATGATAATTCTCCGACAAAAGATGAGGGTGTGGGAATCGCAGCCCCTATGTGGAATAAAGTTATGCAAAAAATAGTGGCATCAAATCCAGTTGAAAATTTTACTCCGCCCGATCCGATTACAAACAGAAGTCCCGTGTTATTAGGACAATTACCGCCGGGAGACACCAACACTATTTTATATTATGTTAATAAAAATGATCCTTTGGGTCCCCAGCCGCAAGACCCCACAGCTGACCCTCAATATTTTTTGTGGCAATCAGGAATTAATAATTGGCTGATAAAAAACGGCCAATATCAAATTCCAGCTAATTTGCCCCAAGGTTGTACTTCAGCTTTAGGATATAGCACTGTAACAGGTCAACCTTGTGCAATTAACCCGAATACAAATAATCAATAATAAAAAAACAGCCCTACGCTTTCTGGGCTGTTTTTTTATTGTATATTACTGCGCAGATTTAATGGGCATTACCACATAAATATAACTTGCGTCTCCCACCGGTTTTAATATGCATGGCCCTTCTTCTTTGCTTAAATCAAATATAATCTCCGAACTTTTAATATTTGATAATCCATCTGTTAAAAATTTGTGGTTAAAAGACGCTTCTATCTGCTCGCCCTCGATTTTGGCTGGAATACTGGATTTGCTTTCGCCGATATCCGGGTCTTGGGCGGATATTTCAACTTCTTTATTCTGCAGGTTTATTTTGATTTTTACCTCATTAATTTTACCTGAAAAAAGCGACGCTGCTTTAATCTGATTTAAAAACTCGTCTCTTTTTACAATAACGTGTGTTTTGAATTTTTTAGGAATAATCTCTTCATAATTCGGATATTCCCCCTCAATCAACCTGGAAATAATTTGAACCTGCGGGTGGGGGACTTCTTTCATCGGAAACTCAAACATTGTTTGGTTCGGCAAAAAATATATTTTTATTTTCCCCTCTTTTTCTCCCAAAGTGTTAATTATTTCTCTGGCTGGTTTTTGGGGCAAAATAAAAGAAATATCTTTTTTAACCGGCTCCTCTAAAGTAATATTTTTTTCAGCTAACCTAAAACTGTCTGTGGCGACTATTTTTATCAGGTTTTTTGAGAAAATAAAATAAATACCAGATATTTCTGGCCTTGATTGCGAAGGAGATGCAACGTCTACTATTTGAGCCAATCCCTGGCAAAACTTTTTATTATCGACTTCTAAAAACTCTAAATTTTTAAATTCTGGAATTAATGGAAATTCCTCTGGATTAAATCCCTGGATCTGATTTTTAAAACTTTTACACTCAATATACAATCCCTGTTTCTTTTCTTCTAATATAATTTTTTCGTTGGGCAACAAAGAGACAAAACTTGAAAAGAATTTAGCGGGCACCACCACCTTGCCTTTTTTTATAATTTTGGTTAATATCCACAATTTTATGGCTGTTTCTAAATCTGTGGAACTTAAGCTTAAAAAATTGTCTTCGGTGCTTATCAAAACGTTGTCTAAAATAGGCAAAGATAGATTTTTCCCAACAATTTTTTCAACTACACCCAGCCCGTTTTTTAGATTTTCTTTTAAAATTTCTACTTTCATAATTATTATAATTAATTAATAT
>CAIMWV010000031.1 GCA_903845295.1 Candidatus Staskawiczbacteria bacterium | reverse complement strand
TAACATACAGCAATGCCGCCAAGGTAAATTTGCTTGGTATTCCTGTAAAAGTGATTGAAAAGCATGGAGCGGTTAGTGAAGAAACTGCGCGTTTGATGGCTGAAGGAGTCCGCAAAATTGCTGGCACTGATTTAGGTCTTTCCTCCACCGGCATTGCCGGGCCAACTGGCGGCAGTAAGGAAAAACCTGTCGGCACTGTTTATCTGGCTTTAAGTGATTCTGCTCAAACGATATGCGCTCACTATGTTTTTAGATGGGATCGCAGAAGAAACAAACATGTTTTTTCCGAAGCGGCATTGATTATGGTCAAAGATTTTTTGCAGGGAAAAGGTCAATAGCAAGTGGACACACAAAAGAACATACGGGCATTTTTAGCAATTGAGCCAACAGAAGATGTTTTGCAGGCAGTCTCCCGCCTGCAGGAGAAATTGAAAAAAGAAATAAAAGGGAAGATAAATTGGACGAGATCTCAAGGCAATCACATTACATTAAAATTTTTCGGCAACATTAATCTAGACGATGTAGAAAATATTTGCGCTATAATGAAAAAACAAGTAGCTTCGGTGCCGACTCTGTCTTTAAATGTAGAAAAGATAGGAGCTTTCCCCGATGTCCGAAGGCCGCGCGTTCTCTGGCTGGGAACGACGGGTGATATAGAGAGATTAACTACGCTGCAAACACAGGCAGATATAGATTTTGAGGGAATTGGGTTTCCGCGTGAAACTCGGCCATTCCGCGCGCATTTGACTTTAGGCCGGATTAAAATCCCGCAGGAGATAATGGGAATCAGCGAGGCTCTGCATAAGTATAACGATTTTATCGTTGGTAAATTTAACTGCTCGGAAATAATTTTATTTCAAAGTAAACTGACAAAGCAGGGAGCTATTTACACAAAACTGGAAAAGTTTTATTTTTCCGGCTGAGGATTAATAATAGCAGGGAACATTAATAAAGTTTTACATATAATAAAATTAAGGGAGGTCACCATATTATGTGCGCAGATGTAGACAGATCAAAAGCCGTCGATTTGGCCATCACTCAAATTGAAAGACAGTTTGGCAAGGGATCGATTATGAAATTGGGCAGCTCGGAGCGGGTTGCCGATGTTCCGGCCATTTCTACCGGATCACTCAGTCTCGATATAGCGCTGGGGACTTTTGGCGTCCCACGCGGTAGAGTTATTGAAATCTACGGGCCGGAATCCGGCGGCAAGACCACACTGGCGCTGCATATTGTCGCGGAAGCGCAAAAGCAAAACGGAATTGCAGCATTTATTGATGCCGAACACGCCCTGGATGTAACCTATGCCAAGAAAATCGGCGTTAATACTGACGACCTCCTGATCTCCCAGCCGGACACGGGTGAGCAGGCGCTGGAGATTGCCGAAACTCTTGTGCGCAGCGGCGCGTTGGATGTTTTGGTAATTGACTCCGTTGCCGCGTTGGTTCCCAAAGCCGAATTGGAAGGTGAAATGGGTGACGCGCAAATGGGTCTGCAGGCAAGGCTCATGTCGCAGGCGTTACGAAAGCTTACCGGCAGTATCAGCAAATCCAAAACAACCGTTATTTTTATCAATCAATTACGCATGAAAATCGGCGTCTTTTTCGGCAATCCGGAAACTACCACCGGCGGTAATGCCCTGAAATTTTATTCTTCACAGCGGCTCGATATTCGCAAAATGACTTCCATAAAGAACGGTCAGGAAGTCATCGGCTTTAGAACCAAGGTTAAAGTTG
>CAIMWV010000030.1 GCA_903845295.1 Candidatus Staskawiczbacteria bacterium | reverse complement strand
TAACTTTGTTATGAATAATACGTCTGGAAATTATTTATTGGTGCCGCCTTTCTCTCCGTAGTGGCTGAATTTATAGTTGAAAATATCGGATCTGATCGGGCCGAAAAAAATAATATACAGCTCTATTAGTACATATTTTATGCAGCTTTTTATATAGCCTTCTTTCTTAAACCTCCTGTTGGAATACAAAACAGGCGACGTCTTCAAAAATTCAAATTTGGCGAATTTTTGGGCTCTCCTGGCATAGTCATAATCTTCTGCAAGTAATATGCTTTCATCAAAGCCGTGGATCTTCTCATGGATTTTTTTTGTCGCCAGAAACGCTCCGCCCGCAGCATGGGCTAAAAAACTTTTTGTCAAATCAGTGACAATATTATAAAATTTTGAAATTAATTTATCAAATTTTTTGGCCGGATGGAGAAGAATGGGGAATGTTCCTATGCTTATGTTTTTTTCTTTGACTTCACTTATGACCTTTTCTAAAAATCCTTTCGGTAAAATAATATCTGCATCCAAAAAAAGCAACAATTCGCCTTTAGCAACTTTTACCCCTTCATTTCTGCCTTTTGCCGGCATACCTCCTTTTATTACCATGCATCCGTCCCGCTTTGCTATTTCAACAGTCTTATCTTCTGAACCGGCGTCAGCTACAATAATTTCATAATCCTTGAAATCCTGTTTTTTTATGGAATCTAAAAGCAGGGGCAGATATTTTTCCTCGTTTAAGGTTGGAATAATAATGGACAGCATAATTATTTTTCTATGGCTGCAACCTTATCTTTATAATACCCTCTTTGCTCTTTCGGCAGCATTCCAGCTATTTTAGACATACCATAATCAGTGAGGCTCATTCCACTGTTATTTTCACTAGAAACAAAATTTTTTCCTATAACAAATTTTTTCTTTCCAGTTTTCCTGTCTTCTATAAAAACTGTCGGTACAATTTTTAATTCCCGCCCTGTTAATTTTTTATATTGACTGGCTATTAATTCTACTCCCGTATAACCTTGTTTTAATTCTTGCTTCTCTCTCGTCTTTCCCTCTGGATTTAGCCAAAGACCCTCTGGATAAATACCAACGGCTTCTCCTTTAGATAAAACTGCAACAGCCTGTCTGACAAATTCGGTTTTATTTGATAATCCGCCTTGCTTTTTTTTGTCTATTATCTTCCGAAATACTTTTTGTCCATATTTATTCTGCCGTTTTAATGATTCTTCCCTCTCTTCTTCGGAGATATTGTCTAAACTTTCTTCAACGGGGATTAACCCCACTTTTTTAAAAAGCCATCTTAAGGCGGGATTTTGATCCCACCAAATATTTTTACCCACTCCAAGATGGACATTTTTTTTCCTAAAAGCGGCCGAAATTGCCGCAGAATCTCCCATTCCCATATTGCCTCCGCCAAAATGATTACATATTATGAGACATTCATCTTCCGGAATATTTTCTGCTCCTTCTGTTTCAGTGTTTCTTTCTATAATCTTCAATATACCCTTGAGCGCATTAGACAATAAACCGGGTTTCTTTTGAAGATAATCTGGAAGATAACGCCTTTGGTAACCCGTAATTCTTTGTTTTACAACTCCAGGGTCTTCTTGCTCAAGTTGGCGTGTTTTTTCTTTATCTAGAAAATCCCCTATTTCATGTTCAAGTTTTTCTATTTCTTTTGTGTCTTCCTGTTCTTGTTGCTCTTGTTGTTTTCCCGGTTCTATTGATGGTTCCTTTAATTCTGCATCTGCAAAACTTTCCGGTTGAAGATCTGTATCTAAAACTTCTGTTCCAGTATCTTGGTTTAATTTTTTTGACTCTTTCATGTTTTTATTTTTTAGTTATTTATTTGATTTTATAATTGTAGCAAAATTTGAGTTTGAATCAAGCTATGCTTGACATTTATGTATAACATGTGTTATATTAAAAGAGTAGCGTTGTGCTACTCTTTTTAGTGAGCCTACCAACAAGAGAACAAACAGGAGGGTTCCATGTTTACGATTGCTTTGGGATTGTTCGCAATTTCGTTATTTCTTGCCCTTGTCGAAATTGAAGTTGAGGGCAAATACGGCTGGGCAGAGAGAATCCCGACGTGGTACAGAACCACGGGATTCGCAGGAAGATTGTGGGGTTTGATAATGGGTGGAAAACCTCTGACAGGTTACCACTTGTTCCTCAACATACTACTTCTATCCATGTTCCACTTCAAGTTTCTCGATGGTGCGGAGTGGTCAGGAGCAACAGAACTTACTACCCTGGCCAAGTTCTTTGCCATGACGGTCTGCTGGGACTTTATGTGGTTCGTTTTCAACCCCAACTATACCCTCAAGAATTATAAGAGGGAAAACATCTGGTGGTTTGCCAAGAGCTACTGGGTGTTCGGGATATTTCCATTTGATTATGTTGCGGGATGGGGCGCATCTGTACTGCTGGCGGGGCTAAGTGGCCTGGCCGAGCACAGCGCCATCGCCAGCGCAATGAATCAAATGTGTTTACTCGGGTTTCTGTTGGTCTTTATCTTTATCGCCATTATATTATCGCCTGTCTACAGGTGGTGGTATAAAAAGATGAGACTGAAGGACAACAGAGATAAGGCCGGAATTTTTCACCGGCTTCCGTGAACCAAATCCCCACCACAGCTACGCACAGTTGTGGTGGGGATATTTTTTTATTTATTTTTAGTTTTTATTAAACAAAATCTTTGCCTCATCCCATATCGCCGGCTGATTCTGCTTAACCTTCATCCAGTACCACCATTCTACTCCCCAGAAGTAAAATTTGTCCAATCCGGTTTTTTTTGCATACTCGACATTTTGTTTGAATATTTCTGGATTCATTGTCTTTGACTGCTCATCTAAAGGAACATCGTAAAATGGCTTTGAGGCCCATGGTTCCGCCTGCAATTCTATGCATATCACATCTTTGCCGAATATTTTTTTGATGAGCAGGGCTTTGCGCCAATAAGTCACCGGAGACAAAAATGATTTTAAATAAAATCCCCAGCCGTCTGCCACGTGCGCCCAAACCTCCCTGTACATGGTAATGCCGACAATGTCTGCAATTTTTGCGGCGCTAAACCAGCTTGACTGCTCTCCTGAATCAGAAATAATTATCTGCCTTGAGGGATCCAGCGATTTCACCAAAGCAACTTCTGTTTTTAAAAAATTATCGTTTTGATAATACCATGACGGGCAGGCGCCAAAATGGAATAACGGCTCGTTTTCCACCTGCCAATTGATAATTGCATCGTTATTTTTATATCTTAAAACAACTTCTTTTACATATTGTAGCAGCTCGTCCTGTTGTTGCTGCTCTGACAAGCCGTTTACCCAAGCTGGAATATGGCATTCCGGCCAGCGTCCGCTTTTCATTCCCACAACATATATAATTTTTACTCCTTTGGCTTTTGCCTGATTCAATTGCCAATCTATATCGTTAAAATAATAATTATCCTTTTTGCCTTCGACCCAATCCCACTGCGTATGAAGTTTTATGTTTTTTGCGCCTAAATCATCAATCATGGCCGAATAAGCTTGTTTCCAATTCAATCCCAGTGATTGCGCCTGCATCTGGGAAAAATCGACGCCCCAGGTGATATTTTTTTGGACCGGCGAGGATCCGACAAAAAAATAATAAAAAACAACCGCCAGTACGGCTAGAACTATTATTATTATAAAAATAAATATCTTAAAAATCTTGCGCATGATTTTTTATCCGAGCTTAACTTTTTAAAGGATGGTTTCCGGCAGTTACAATTTGCTCTATATTATATGCTCCGGTTGTTTCTATTTCCATAAAACCGCGCATTGCGGCTTCGGCTAAATCTCCCGATTTTAGCATATCATAAAGCCATTGGTCTGCATATTTCGGATTTTCCTGTGAATAAGCAGCACCGATATGCAACAGCCATTTTTTATTAAAATCTTCTTGCGAGCCGATTGTCGGAGCTATAATTATAGGAATTCCGAGGCCTGCATAAAAAGAAAGCTCTGAAGGTTTTGTCCACAAAATATCCGTCTCTCTGAGGGCTTCATTAAAATTTTTAAAATATTCGTCCGTTGTTATCCCGGAAAGTATATGCACCCAGCTGTCCAGCTTCAAATCTCTGATATTTTTTGCATAATATTTCCTCAGTTCTTCTCTCACCCCCACAGCAATGATAAATCTTAATTTTTTGTTTTTTATCTTATTTTTCAGGCTGTTTACGGCATTTAACGGAATCTCTTTCTGCGCACCGGCTCCTCCTATGGAAAACATAATCGTAAGAGGATGGCTTGGCTTTTCCGGCAATTTCCCCAATGAAACTTTAATCAAAGGCCCGTATATTTTTCTGTAGTTTTTATTGGGATCTAAATTTATAAGCCGGTTTCTCATATCCTCTTTTAAAATTCCCAGGTTTTCTCCGATATTTTCTTTCGGCAGTGGATATCCCGTCAAAAAAATATGCTCGGGCTTTACGCCGTAAAGCTTTAACCTGTCTCTGACCCAGCTACAGGGAGCAAAATATTTAATTTTGCTTTTTTGGGGGTCCATCGGCGCCCAGGACCTGTTGATATCTGCATCGCAAATTACGCAGTAAATCTGGCCGGAATATTTGAACTCCTCTGCCATAAAAGCAGGGGTAAAAAAAGTAGATACTATCGGGATAGGATTTTTCTTTAATCTTTCAATTAGATCTTTTCCCCAGCCCCTTTCGATAAAATAAAAAATATTTTTCAAGCCGAAATCCGGCCGAGACAAATCTCTTTTAGGGTAATAGGTTGAAATTTTTTGGAACCTGTCTAAAATGGAAAAAGCCAAAGTTCCCAAAAGGGGAATTTTTTTGAATCTCGAAATAAATTCGTATACGGAGCGCGTCTGCCGCCAAAACCTTTGGTCTTTTTTAGGAATACCCTGATAGCTATTGGCATTAATCACTTTACCCCCAAAAGCAATATCTCTTAATGGATAAGCTGTTCGCTGGTGGCCATAACCCATATCTGCAGCTATAATCCATGCCTTTCTGCTGCACTCAGAGTTTTCGCTTTTTTTGGTTTGTTTCTCTGTTTTCATAATATTATATTATTATACATTATTTATTAAAAAATTTTAACAGGATAGCCCCAGATACTTGAAAATAACTCAAATATGTGTTATTATATATTTGTTTGCGTTACGGAAGACGCAAATAACGGAACATCTGTAAGGGAAAAGGAGCGAGCCGTGAAGAGCTACAAAGCAATCAGGGATCCTAAACCAAGCGTGCTCATACTCCGCTGTAGCGATCCGAGGTTCCGGATTGCGTTCCGCGACTTTACAGCGGAAGAATTGGGGCTGGCCCAGGGAGAATTCGTCCCGATCAATGTTGCGGGCGGACCGGCAGCGCTGGCGCACCAGAAAGCGAAGCCTGAAGACTTCCACTATCTGATGAGTCAGATAAAGTTTTTCCTAGAGCACTTTGACACTATAAGAAAGGTTGTCCTTGTCGGACACCAGAACTGCGGGTACTATAAAACCATCGACCATCCCGACAAGGAAGACAAGGAAAAGAAAGACTTGCCGAGGGCAACCGATATTCTCTTGCACCATATGCCGGGCATAAAGGTTGAGTCCTACTATGCCAGATTCTCCGACGAGAGCCGCGCCGAAATTGTTTTCGAAAAGTGCTAGTTGGCGACATAACAGGGCTTTAAGAGCCATATTTCTCCCCTGAAAAGGAGACTTTTTTTTATACAATTTTGGGACTGTATTTTTCATTTAAAAACCATGTGGCAAGTCCGATGACAAAATAAGAGATTAAAAGCCAAATCCAAGAAACATTTGTAATGGGTTTTGCCATCCACGGCTGTGAGAATAAATCCATAACTTTTAAAAAATATGCAATTAAAATCCAACACGGCACAAACAATATCCAGCCCAAAAATTTAGATAACGCTCCCATAATGGAAAATATAAAACCAAACGATAGAATCCACGGCATGACTGGTAAAATCAAGATATTGGTTATAGGAGATATCAAAGACACGCTGCCAAAATTATAAATCATAATCGGCAAAGTAAAAATCTGGGCAGTAAAAGTAACCGAAATAATGTCTACCAACTTTTTCAATCTTTCTTTAAACAAAATTTTCAATAAATAATTGATCGACGGCTTTAAATAAATAATTCCAAGACAAGCCATAAATGAAAGCTGAAAACCAACATCATAAATTAAAAGCAATGGATTTTGCAGAAGCATTAAGGCCGCGGCCAAAACTATAGTTCTTGAACTAGTATTTTGCCTGCCGAAAACTTCTGCAAAAATAAAGATACTGCCCATTGTTGCCGCCCTGATGCCGGATGCAGTAAAACCAGTTATTACAATATAAAACCATATAAGAATAATTGAAAAATAAAAAGCGTGATTACGCCTAAGACCTAAAAACAACATAAGCGATATTAAAATAGCGCTTAAAATAATCACGTGCACACCCGAAATAGCCGTTAAAAAGCGCAGACCCGTATTATTAAGCTTATCCCTTAGGTCCTGAGTCATATTCTTATTGTTACCCAAAATTATTCCCTCTAAAATTAAACTATGGGGCGGCAAAAAGTTGTCTTGTATGCTTTGGTTTAATTTTTGTTTTAAAAATAAAATTTTCTCATATAAATACGAAAAAACATCGTACCGATGCTCTTGAGAAACCACATCAACCTTAGGAAAATTCATCACAGAATAAATATGGTCTTTCAACAAATAATCTTTATAGTTAAAATCATCAGCCACCATCGGAGTTTCTAATTTTCCTGTAAGCTTTATTTTGTCCAAATATTGATATTCTGGGTATCTTTTTGTTGTTACTAAAATTAAACTATCTGAAACTTTTACCTTAATCTTCTGAGAAGTATCTCTGACATCCGGCTCATCAGAAACCATGCCAGTCAAAACAATCTGCCCTTTTCCGTTAAATTTGCTCAACTTATCATTTGCAATGTTAAATTCAGAAATTTGTACTCGCAAAATTCCGATTACTAGAAATAACAGACAGAATCCGGCAATCGTCAAAATATCTTTTTTTATTAGAAGAAAAATAATAATTGCCAAAAAAATTACCGATAAAAAATCCCACAAGAAAACTTGCGGGATTTTTATTACTGATTCTAAAAATATTCCTGCAACAAAAGAAAGACAAAGAAAAAATAATATTTTAGACGGACTCATCTTACTTGGCAAATTTTAAAATATGGAGAAACCTCTTTTGCTATCTCTTCCAAAAATTCTTTTTTGAATGGTTTTATTTTTTCAAATTCCGGGTCAATTGTTTTTTCTGCTCTGAAGTTTTGCAGATAATATTTAACATTTGGCCCTCCAATCCATCTTGCGATTTTCAAAAAATCATCTCTTTTATGGATCGTATTGACCACAGTGGTGCGGAACTCCCAATCAATGTTTCCTTTTTTCAAAAATTCCACGCTTTCTTTTATATTATCTAGCGTAATCCCTTCGGTCATAAGATTTTGATAAACAGGATTTTCCGGCGCGATTTTAATATCCATTGCCACATAGTCTATCAGCTTCGTGCTGACTAAATCTTTTAATATTTTTGGATTTGATCCATTGGTGTCCAATTTTATTGAATATCTTAAATGTTTTATTTTTTCTATAAACTGGAGGAGACCTTTGTTTATTGTCGGCTCTCCCCCGCAAATTACAACGCCTTCTAACAAGCCTTGCCTTTCTCTCAAAAAATTAAAAAATTCCTGTTCTGAAATTATAGGTTGTTTAACAATTTTCAACGGTAAAACTAGTTCTGAAGAATAACACCAGGGACACCTGAAATTGCAGCCGGCCAAAAAAACTACGCAGGCGATTTTGCCCGGATAATCTATTAAAGTTGTTTTTTGCAAACCGGCAATTAACATATTTGTATATTACATTAAAAAATCGCCTTTTACAAAGCGATTTTTCATTTGAAATTATACTTTTACTTTTTCCTCTACTTTTTCTGCTATTTCTGCTGGGAAGGAAAACTCCTTTCTTTCCTTATATTCTTCTTGTTTTCCCTTATGCCATTGCTGGACAGGCCTTATATAGCCCACAACCCTTGAATAGACTTCACAGGGCTGTTTTATCGTGCATTGAGGACATTCAAAATGTTCGCCTGAAAGATAGCCGTGCGTCGGGCAGATTGAAAATGTCGGGGTTAAAGTAATGTATGGCAAACTGTAATTTTCAAATATTTTTTTGACCAGATTTTTTGCCATTGAAGGATCTGAAACTTTTTCCCCTAAAAATATGTGTAAAACAGTTCCGCCCGTATATTTTGTCTGGATATCGTTCTGCAAATCAAGTGCTCCAAAAACATCATCTGTAAAACCAACCGGCAGCTGGCTTGAGTTTGTATAATAAGGAACCTCTTTCGTGCCCGCGGCAATAATGTCAGGATATTTTTCTCTGTCGGTTTTTGCCTGCCTGTAGCTTGTGCCTTCTGCCGGAGTAGCTTCAAGATTATACAGGTTCCCTGTATCCTCCTGGAACTTCACCATTTTTTTTCTCATGAAATCAAGCACTTCAATGGCAAATTTCCTGCCTTTCGGAGTTGTGATATCTTCATCCAAAAAATTAAGCAAAGCTTCATTCATTCCGCAAATTCCTATGGTTGAAAAGTAGTTTCCAAAATAAGAATTCCTCATTTTTTTCATATCCTCCAAATAATGCCTTGAATACGGGTAAAGGCCTTTTTCCATAAAATTATCCAAAGCTTTTCTTTTTATTTCCAGACTTTCTTTCGCCAAATCCATTAAATATCCCAGGCGGTCAAAGAATTCTGTTTTTGTTTTGGAAGTATATCCGATTCTTGGCAGATTGATTGTAACCACCCCGATCGATCCTGTTTTTGGGGAAGATCCGAATAATCCTCCTCCTCTTTTATAAAGCTCCCTATTATCAAGGCGCAACCGGCAGCACATTGACCTTGCGTCATCCGGATTCATATCAGAATGGATAAAATTTGAAAAATAATTAATGCCGTATTTTGCCGTTGCTTCCCACATTGTTGTCAAATTCGGATTATCCCATTCAAAATCCTTGGTAATTGAAACCGTCGGGATTGGAAAAGTAAACGGCCGGCCGGATGCATCTCCTTCCATCAACCCTTCATAAAATGCCTTGATGAACATATCCATTTCCGGCTGGAAATCTCCATAAGTTTCGTTTTGCGGTTCGCCTCCTATAATTACGGGCTGTTTAGCTAAAAATGCCGGTGGCTTGATGTCTAAAGACACATTCAAAAACGGCGTTTGAAAACCTACGCGGGTAGGCACCATGCAATTATATAAAAATTCCTGCATTGATTGTTTTACTTGCTGGTAGTTTAAATTGTCATATCTGATGAACGGGGCTAAAAGCGTATCAAAATTTGAAACAGCATTTGCTCCGGCTATTTCTCCCTGCAACGTAAACAAAACATTCACCAGCTGCCCCAATGCGGTTCTGAAATGCTTCGGAGGCCTGCATTCTATTTTTCCTGGCACTCCGCCAAAACCCTTTATTAAAAAATCGTATAAATCCCATCCGGCGCAATACGGTGCGAGCAATTCTAAATTATGGATATGAAAATCTTCATTGGCCGCCGCTTCTCTTATTTCTTTTGGATAAATTTTATTTAACCAATATTTTTTTGAAATATAAGATCCTACATACTGGTTTAATCCCTGCAGAGAAAAAGTCATATTGGCGTTTTCTTTAACCTGCCAATCAACCTCTTTTAAATAACTGTCTATTTTTTCCGAAGATTCATCGCTAACTTTTGCCGCCTCACGGATGGCTCTTCTTTGCTCTCTATATAAAATATAAGCTTTGGCAGTTTCAATCAGATCCTCCAGCATCAGCGCCTCTTCAACAATGTCTTGGATCTGCTCAATATTCGGGATCTCGCCTTTTTTAAACCTGCGGTTCAGCAAACTGACAACTTTATCGGAAACTTTTTTTGAAACTTCTCCGTCTCCCTGGTTCGCCGCGACAACAGCCTTGTGGATTGCATTGGAAATTTTTTCCTGCTCAAAATCAACGACTCTTCCGTCTCTCTTTTGGATTTTGCTTATATTATTTTTTACTTTTAATTCTGCTTCCATAATAATTTAGGGACAAATTAGGGATAAAAAAATGCCTTACGGCTTTCATTAATTTTTAAACTTAAAAATCTTTAGAATAAAAAACTTTTAAGTGGAAAATCTATTCATTACTACATTTTACTCCAACAAAAAATCGTGTCAAATCCCACTTTCAATACAAAATCTGTGGATAACTAATTATTGCACCCCATTTTGTATAGAAAAAATAAAAAACGCCATTTTTTGCCATTTTTTAAAACTTTGTTGCGATTACGGTAATTTTTATTTCTCCTTTTTTAAGATTCTTGTCTTTTACCGCGCCGAAAATTATTTGAGCTTTGGGGTCGGCATTTTTAGTGATAATTTTAGCTGCTTCCTGAATTTCGTTTAGGGTAATATCGTTTCCGGAAACAGAAAACAAAACTGCTTTGGCTCCCTTAATCGAAGAATCTAATAATGGAGAATTAATTGCGCTTTCTGATGCTAAAACTGCACGATTCTCTCCTGATTTTTTGCCTACGCCGAATAAAGCCTGGCCGGAATTCTTCATAACAGACAAAACCGACGCAAAATCAATATTTATTATTCCTGGCACTAAAATTAAATCAGTTATTGATTGTACGGCTTCCCTTAAAACATCATCGCAAATTAAAAATGCGTTTGATACCGTGGTTTTTTCATCAATAATTTTTAAAAGCTTGTCATTGGAAATAATCAATAAAGAATCTACTTTTTCTTTTAAATTTTTCAGGGCCTCTCCTGCTATTTTTTTTCTTTCCAAGCCCTCAAAGGAAAAAGGAGTTGTGACTACCGCTATAGTTAAAATGCCGAGACTCCTTGAAATCTCAGCAATGATTGGCGAAGCTCCGCTTCCTGTGCCACCGCCAAGCCCGCAGGTCACAAAAACCATATCTGCCCCTTTTAAATTTTCTGAAATTTCTTTTTTAGATTCTTCTGCTGAGCGCCTGCCCAAATCCGCGTCCATGCCGGTACCGAGCCCTTTTGTGAGATCTTTTCCTATCAATAGCTTTTTATCCGCTTTGGAAAAATACAAAGCCTGCGCATCGGTGTTCACGGCAATCAATTCAACTCCTGCAATATCAAACTTTGCCATGCGCGAAACGGTATTAGATCCAGAACCGCCTGCGCCAATAACTTTTATAATCGGATTCATAGAGTTTCGGGGTTTGAAAAACCTTGAACGGAATTCAAGGTTTAAAGGCTCTGAAAATTTTCTTAAATACAGAACCTAATTTCCCCGCACCTCCCAGTATACCCCCTTCTTCGCCAGAATCAACCCCCTCGAAGACTAAACCTGCCACAGTAGCTAAAGCAGGATCGTCTTGCAAGCCTATAATGCCTTTGGGTGTTCCTATTTCGCAGGCAAGTTTTAATGTTTCTTTTGTAAGCTCTTTTATTTTTGGCATTTTAGCCCCTCCTCCGGTTAAAACAACCCCTCCAGGAAGCAACTCCTGCCTGTTAATTTTTTTCAGTTCTTTTTGGATTATGTCTAAAATTTCAGAAACTCTGGGCTCGATAATATCCACCAAATTTTTTTTTGTAAAATTAAGCGAAGATGATTTGTCAAAAACTTCAATTTTTTTCCTTGACTGAGCTGTTTTATCTTTATCTGTTTTGGCAAACATGCACGTACCGTGCTGTTTTTTAATTGACTCTGCGATTGCAACTTCTGTTTTAAGGCCTATTGCAATATCGTTTGTAATATTGGCTGACCCGATAGGAAAAACAGCCAGATGTATCAGCTCTCCTTCTTCAAAAACTGCCAAAGATGTTGTGGCAGCTCCCATATCAATTAAAGCAACCCCTAATTCTTTTTGCTGGGGAGTTAAAACGGCGTTAGCGGCTGCCAGAGGAGAGGGTATCACGTCGTTTATCTGAAGCTTTGCATTTAAAACAGATTGTGTAAGCTTTAAAAAATAAGGAGAAAAAACGCAAAGCAACAAAACTTTTGCCTCCAGCCTTACGCCTGTTAAATCTTCCGGATCTTTTATCCCTTTTTGATCGTCAATAATATATTCTCTTGGAAAAACTTTCAACACTTGTTCATTAGAAGGGATATTTACAGCCTGTGTCGCCTGTAAAACTCTTTCAATATCTTCTTTAGAAATTCTATTATCCGCCCTTGAAACAGAGATTATTCCATCAGAGGGGGTAACATATAAATGACTGCCGCCTATATTAACAAAAACATCGTGGATTTTTCTATTGCAATCTTTTTCAATCCCGGACATTATCATCTGCACATTTTTTGAAGTTTCTTCAACTGAAACCACTGCCCCTTTACGGAGTCCGAAAGAAGGAATTTCTGCATATGACAAAACCTCCCAATCTTTTCCTTTCCCTTGAGCCACCAGCGCCTTAATGCTGTATGTCCCTATATCTAAGCCTGTAACAATATTACCCTTAGACATTTAATTTAATTTAATTTATTTTAAATTTATGTGACTTAAGTATTTTTCTTGTTTTTTTTCCATTTCCTCTGCTTCTTTTTTTGATTTTTCATGGTCATATCCGCATAAATGCAAAATTCCGTGGACAAACACCTTCAACATTTCTTCTTTTGCAGAAACTCCGTATTCCTTTGCATTCTTTTTTACAATTTCAGGACAAATAATTATTTCCCCCAAACATTGTTTTTCATTAAGCAAAAAAGACAAAACATCTGTCGCTCTGTTTTTTTTCCGGAATTTTTTATTAACCTTCCTTATCTCTTCTTTATCAACAAAGGCCAAGGATACTGCTTCTGTTTCTCTATTTTCGCCTTTTAATACTTTTTTTGCAACTGTGGAAAAAACTTTTTTATCCACAGCAAAGTTTGTAAGGTTATTTATTTCTATTGTCATTTCACGAATTTGAAGCTGGAAGTTATTTTGTCAAATTCAGCATTATAATTTTCCCTTATTTTGTCTTCATTTTTAACTTTGTCGCTAGGTGAAATATAAACATATTCGTTGATTTTATATTGAAAACCATTATGCAAAAAATAAAAAGACGCTGTCTTCCCGAATCCGGGCAAATTCAAAAATTCTTCAAATGCTTGTTCGCCGGCTATTTTAAGATTGCCTGAATAATTTCCGATTTTGCTTTTTATGCTGTCAGGAACGCAATTAACTGCTATTTCTAAAATAACTCCGCCTGGAAGCCCGGCAGGAAAAGATCCCGAATCTCCTAGACCATCGGGGTATTTTTTGTCTTCAAATCTGAATCTTCCGATTTCATGAACAGGTGCTCCGGATGATTCATCATTTTTACATTGTGCCAGGATTTGAGTTATATTATCTTCTGAATAAATTGTCTTTTCTTCTGCAATCCAGTTTTTCGGCGTTTGTAATTTAAAACCGTAATATTTGTTTTCAATAAGATAGTTGTCGGGTTTGCTCGAAAAAAAATGGCTGTACGCAAAAAACCCAGCCGATAAAATCAGCAGAATAATTACAACCATTAAAACAAATTGTGTTCTTCTTGTTTTTGTAACAGCTTTTCTGCTTTTTGCCATTATTCTATTTTAACCCATTATTAAAAATAAATACACAGCCTTATATAAAATCTTTATACAGCCTTTTATATAATTTCTATATGAAGGGTGCGAGATGAAGGGTGCAAGAAAAAAAAGAGGCAGAGAAACAACAATTTCTCTGCCCTACAACGAACGTTCATCAGAGGTCGTTCACCAAAGGCCGATGTCTGTACGGAATTGCATGCCTTGGAAGTTAATGCACCCGACAGCCCGGTAAACAGTTTCACGGGCTTTCTCCAAAGTAGGGCCAATGGCCGTCACGTTGAGAACGCGGCCCGAAGTATTAACACGGGTTGTATTCTCAGCCAGTTTGGAGCCCGCGTCAAAGACTGCTACTCCTGGAATTCGATGGGCTTCGCCAATCCCAGATATAACCTTGCCGTAATCGGCTTTGTCCTGATCGGGATAGCCCTTGGTTGCCAGCACTACATCAATGGCGCATTCAGGAAGCCAAAGGCCGCTTTGCCGCGTTTCCCATATGGGATCCAGCCTGCCGTTGGCGCATTGCAGCAAAAGCTGCGCCAAATCAACGCTTGGGGCAAGACGCCGCAGAACTGCCAAAACTTCGGGATCGCCGAATCGGCAGTTAAACTCCAGGGTCATCAGGAGTCCACTGGGGGAAATTTTCAATCCCCCATAGAGACACCCGACAAATGGAGCGCCTGCTTTTTTCAGCTCTGCCAAAAACGGAAGGATAATCCTGTCTTTGGCTTGCTCCATCATCTCAGGAGTAACTCCGGGCGCCGGCGAAACCGCACCCATGCCGCCGGTCATCTTTCCCTGATTGCCGTCGAAGGCTTGCTTGTGGTCGCGGGAAGACGGCAACATGAGGCAGGTTTCCCCGTCACAAATCGCCATCACTGAAACCTCTGGCCCTGCAACAAACTGCTCAATGACGACCTGGTCCCCGGCCTTGCCATACACTTTCTTGACCATAGCCTGATCTAGCGCTTCGAGAGCCTCTTCTCTGGTCTTGCACACGTAAGCTCCCTTGCCTGCGGCCAGTCCGCTGGCTTTCACCACGATCGGGACGGGGTTAGACATAATGCAGGCCTTTGCTGCATCATAATCAGAATAGACGCGGAAAGCGGATGTTGGGACCTTTGCCGCCCTCATCAGCGACTTCGATTCGGCCTTTGAACCCTCGCTGAGGAAAGCAGCTCTTGCTGATGGCCCGAAAACCGGGATCTTCTCCTGCCTGAGCCGGTCAGCCAATCCATCCACCAGCGGGTTTTCCGGCCCGACTACGACCAAATTGGGCCGATTGGCTTTGGCCCAATTTGTCACTCCTGGAATATCTATGGCCTGGACAGATACGCTGTCCACCCCCTGCCACAGACTTTCTCTGCCCGGCGCCGCTAGCACTTGATGCCCTAGTTTCACAAATGTATCGCACAAAATGTGTTCTCGGGCGCCAGACCCCACAACTAGGATCTTCATAAATCCCCTCCTTTTTCTTGGGTTTTGGAAGCCTGCGGAAAGCTCTTACAGCCTTAAATTGCGAAATAACCTTAAACTCTTTAATTTTAATTTTGGCTCCGAATTTGCTATAACTCGTCGGCTTACCACAAGGGCAAACCTCCTCGCTCTATCAAATTCTCGCCCGAAAATTAAAATCAAAACCGTTTGTAGGGCATTTCTCAACTTAAGGCTTAAATCAAAGAGCACGGTTTTTATATTAGTGTTTTATTTTCTTTTGTCAACAAACTTAAAATTAAACAAAAAACCGCTGATCAGCGGTTTTTTGAAATTTACTTTTGAGATAATAATTCTTTTACAATTTTTGAGATTTCGCTGTTGTCTGCTTTGCCTTTTGCCTTTGGAGAAACTTCAGCCATAACTTTTCCCATATCTTTCATTTCTTTGGCGCCTGTTTTTGCGATAGCTTTTTTTATAATCTTCTTAACTTCTTCTTCTGACAGCTGTTCTGGCAAATACTTTTTTAAAATTTCTATTTCTTTTTTTTCTCTGTCCGCCAGCTCCGGCCTGTTGCCTTGCTCATACAAAACTATAGCATCCTTTCTTTTTTTAATCTCAGAAGAAATAACTTCAATGATTTCCTCGTCTGACAATTGGGATTCTTTAACCAAACCGTCTTCGTTCAAATCCGGATTTTGTTTGGAAATTTTATATCTCTTATCCTTTTCTTTTGTTAAAATAGATGCTAATAACATACGCAAAGTTCCAACCAAAAATTGGTCGCTTGCCTTCAATGCATTAGTAGCGGCAACTTGGATTTGTTGCTTTAACATAGTTTATTTGGGTTTTGCTAATTTTTCTGCTATTCTTTTCTCTGCCCTTACCTTAACCCTCCTCAAAGCAGACCTTTTATTAGCTAAATCAGATTTTGCTTTTTTAAAAAACCTCCCTTTCCTTATTTGGAGCAGGATGCCTGATTGGCGTACAGTTTTTGTAAAACGGTGCCCTAAATTCTGGGAAGTCTCTTTTTCTTTTTTTGTGACTTGTATTGGCATAGCGATAATTTTTAATTTTAAGTTTAAATTTACTTCTTAATTTTATCTTTCATTTCTTGTACGACCTTGTCAAGTTTTATTTCTTTTTGGATTCCTGTGTCCATATCCCTTAAAGTAATAAAATCTTCCAATGCTTCTTTCTGCCCAAAAATCAAAACCCATCTTATATTTAATTTATTGGCGGTTCTTAATTGGGCTTTTAAAGAATCTTTTGAGAATGATTCTGCCACAGGGATTTTAGCTGCCCTCAACTCTTCAAATAATTTCATACTTTTTCTTTTTGCCAACTGTCCCAATTGAGCTAAAAATATTTTTGGCTCCTCAACTTTCGGGCCGAGTTTCATTCCCCGGGTTTTCATCAGACTGGATATCCTCTCTATGCCGGCTGCAGACCCGCAACCTGGCGTATCTCTGCCACCGAGCATTTTCGACAGATTGTCATATCTTCCGCCACCGATCAATGTGCCCAAAGATTTCCCGTCCTCTGTTGTTTCAACAATTTCAAAAACTGTTTTTGTGTAATAATCTAATCCGCGGACTAAATAGGGGTTTAATGTGTACGGCAATTCCAACTCGTCTAAAAATTCCAGGACCTCCTTAAAATGCAAGTGGCATTTTTCGCAAAGATGGTCGATTATCTGCGGAGCTGATGCTTTTACTCTCTGGCATTTTTCTTCTTTGCAGTCTAAAATTCTCAATGGATTTTCTTTCAGCCTTCTCTGGCAGTCAGAGCATAAAGACGAACGCCTGGATTTGAAATAACTTGTCAGGATTTTTTTGGCATATGGCCTGCACTCTGAGTCGCCTATGGAATTTACTTCAATTGTCAGATTTTTAAATCCCAACTCCTTTAAAACATCGTAACTCATCTGGATAATTTGACCGTCGATGGAAGGGCTGCCCTCTCCTATTATTTCAAATCCAAACTGATGGAATTGGCGGAAGCGTCCTGCCTGGGGCCTTTCATATCTGAAAAATGGACCTATATACCAAAGTTTTATTGGCTGAGGCAGATTGTGCATCCCATGTTCTAAATAACTTCTCATAACAGCAGCTGTCCCCTCCGGCCTTAAACAAACCATATCTCCTCCCTTTGTCCTGAATGTATACATTTCTTTGCCGACAATATCCGTGTCATCTCCAACTGCCTTTTGGAAAACCTCGGCAAACTCCAGAATAGGAGTTTCAATTTTTTCAAAACTATAATAGCCGGCTACAGATTCAACCGCTTTCTGAATTTTTTTAAAGTAAACCTGGTCCTGCGGCAGTACATCGTGCATTCCGGTCAAAGTTTGGTATTTAATTTTGCTCATGCGATAATTTTTGATTTAAAATTTAATAAGCTGGACGGGTTATTTCTGATAAAGATTTTATGGGCAGAACTCTTAAAGATGCTTTGCCGATTATATCGGTTCTCGGGACAACTCCCCACATTCTCGAATCATAAGAATATTCTCTGTTATCTCCCAAAACAAAATATTGATCTGCCTTTAAGGTGGTACTCACATCCCCGTATGTTTTCAAATTATCGGGTAAATATTTTTCGTCTAAAATTGTTACCTTGCCGTCTTTAATTATTTTAACTTGTCCGTTTTTTATATCAACTGTTTCGCCGGGAAGCCCGATGACTCTTTTGATAAAACGCTGGCCATAATATCCCGGTATAAAACTTGTGTTAAAAACGACTACATCTCCTCTTTGCGGACTGGAAAACCTGTAAGAAATTTCATCTACAATCAAATAATCGCCTGTGGCAAAATTTGGAGCCATGGATGCTCCGCTCACGATAAAGGGCTGGAATAGAAAATAACGGATAGGCGCCACTATCACGAAAGCTATAATGGCTATTTTAATCAGCTCCAAAACAAAAGGTATATATTTTCTAATTCCTGTTCTGGATATTTCTTCTTTTTTTAAATTCTCTTCTTTATTATCGCTATCCATAAAAGTTTTAAATTAATCGGGTTAATTTTAATATTTTATCATATTTTTAAAGCAATTGCAACCCCCTGTCAAAAGCAAAAAAAGGCGGGATTGTTTCACATGAGAAACAATCCCGCAAAGTATCTGCGCTAGTTATACGCGTTATTGCGCAAGCTATCTTGAGGAGTTAAGCCGTTTTGAGCTTAAGGCTGACGAACTCGACCTCCCTGGCCCCCCTCTCCTGGAAGAAATGCTCCAAGGCAACGAAGACAAGATGGTTGATCCCTCTATAATCGCCGACCAGGGTAACGCGCCGGCCGATGATTTTCTTAGCAGAGAATTTCTGATCTGCTCCGAGAATCTTCAGAAGTTTCCGGCGAGCGTCGATCATAGGAAAATCTTCGATATCCACACGGTTTTCCACGCTCGTCTTCAGCCCTTTTGAAGTCTGGAGCACCAGCACCATCCCACGGTTAGTATGGAGCGACCAGAGGCAATCTTGGCCGCGCTCATCCTCAGGACTCCGGTAATATACAATATCGCGTACCGGTACAACTCCCAAAATATCCTTGAGGCAGGCCAGAAGAACAGGCAATGCCTCATCATCGACCGTATGCCCGAGTCCTATCGGACATTCGGCACTCCTTACGATCTCCACCAGTTCTTCCGCGAAAGCCATTCTTTGATGAATGGTGTGAGCCTCGCCGGATCCTGCTGTAGTCTCTGTACTAATCATCGCGCACCCCCGGAAACCAACTGGTGGGCGCGGGTGTAAAACCTGCTCTTGCTTTTACTCTTGACCCTCCCATTCCCGTTGCCGTTGTTGTCGCCGTTCCCGTTGTCGTTACCGTTACTGCCGCTACGTGTAACTTCTGCAAGCATCTGCCTCACTTCGTGAGGCCTCCACTTGCTTTCGAACGTGGTGTTGAAACGATTTGCCAGCGCCTTGATTCTGACGCCAGAGCCCCTCCTGCTTGGATCGAATCCCTCCTTTAAGAGGAACTCTTTCTGCCCTTGAGACAACTTACGCCAAAGGTTTGGCATCCCTACCTCCCTATTACTTTTTCCCTTCCCCCTCTCGATCCCGGCCACGCACCGAGATCACATTTTTCGGGTTTAATCTTCTGCGCATAAATCACGCAAATTTATATTATCTTGTTAATGTGCGATATCTTGAACTAAATACTTATATTATACGCTAAAATATTAATTGTCAAGCCACTATTTTTCCTCTCACCGGCGTATATGTGGAAAATAAGTAAAAAATAGTATATTATATTAAAATACAACAAATTAACTGAAAAACAAAATGATAATTATTGTGGGTTTGGGAAACCCGGGTGAACAATATAAAAATACCCGCCATAATGTCGGATTTATCGCAATCGATGCGTTTGCGGAAAAAAACAATTTTCCTGAATTTAAATTGCAAAAAAAATCAAACGCTCTCGTTTCAGAACACATTCTCGGAGACAAAACCGTTGTTTTGGTAAAACCCCAAACATTCATGAATGAATCCGGCAAATCAGTAAAGCAGCTGATGTCTAACACCAAAGCGCAAATGTCAGATTTGGTGATAGTCCATGATGATGTCGATGTGCCGGTCGGAAAAATAAAAATTATAAAAGAAAGGGGTTCAGCCGGCCATAAAGGAGTTGAATCAATAATCAAAAGTATCGGAAATGACGGATTGATGAGGTTCAGGATAGGTGTTGCCGGGCAAAAAGACGTGAATGCAATGAAAGTTGTATTGAAGAACTTTTCACAGGAAGAACAAAAAGTAATAGATGAAACAATAAAAAAAATAACTGATGCCCTTGATTTCTTCGTAAAAGCAGGATTAGATAAAACCATGAATGAATACAACAGATAAAGATATTAACCAACTTTTAATAGTCAGCATCACCCCTTATTTTTTAGATAAGGGGTTTTTGTGGTTTCAAGAAAACCTGCATGAGATATTAAGCGCCAGGCACTCACAGAATTTTTTTGAAGACAATATAATTTTTTTAGAAAAAGACCATAGCTTCCAATTTTCGCAATTTCTGAGAAAACTAGATGAAATGGGATATGAAAGGGTGTTTAAGGTTTCAGAGCCCGGCGAATTTTCCCAGCGCGGAGGGATAATTGATATTTTCCCCATCAATTTAGCAAATGCGGTGCGTTTGGATTTTTTAGGGAATGAAGTGGATGAAATAAAAATACTGGACATTAAAGTTGATGATGAAAAAAAATCCAGGGAGATTTTAAAAAAGAAACTGAAATCACAGAAACTGTTTTCAGAGCTGAAAGGATTAAAACCGGGAGATTATCTGGTCCATTTAGACCATGGCATCGGAAAATTTATAGGAATAGAAAAATTTCAGACTTCCGCGCTCCCTGGGTCGCCCGAATTCCAAAGTTATTATGTTTTAGAATATGCACAAGCCGACAAATTATATGTTCCCCTGGGTCTTGAAAGAAAACTGTCGAGATACGTTGGGTTTCAGGATCCGAAAATTTCACGGCTGGGATCTTCTTTGTGGCAGAAAACAAAAGGAAAAATAAAAGAAGACGTTGAAAAGTTAGCCAAGGAACTTCTGCAGTTATATGCCCAAAAGGAAATCACCGAAAGAACCCCTTATATAGAAGATAAAGAATTGGAAGCGCAGTTCAGGTCCGGTTTTGCTTTCCAGGAAACCCCGGACCAGATTCAGGCTATAGAAGACATTAAAAATGACCTGCAAAAAACAAAACCTATGGACAGGATCGTCTGCGGCGACGTCGGTTTCGGCAAAACAGAAGTGGCGATGAGAACGGCCTTATTGGCTTCCTTGAACAACAGGCAGACGGCTTTGATATGCCCGACTACGATTTTAGCAAACCAGCATTTTAATTCTTTCAAAAAAAGATTTGAAAAGCTGCCCGTAAAAATTGCTTTGCTTTCAGGGTTGCAGACAAAGTTAGAGCAGAAAAAAATTATCGAAGATTTAAAAGAGGGTAAAATAGACATTTTGATCGGCACACACCGGCTTTTGTCAAAAGATGTAGAATTCAGAAACCTGCAGCTTCTGATTATTGACGACGAACAAAAATTTGGCGTAAAACAAAAAGAAAAACTCAGGCAGTTAAAAACCAGTTTGGATGTTCTCAGCTTGTCGGCCACACCAATACCGCGCACAATTTATTTGGCGCTTTCTTCTTTAAAAAATATAAGCTTGATGCAAACTCCCCCGATGGGCAGACAGGCCATAAAAACAGAAGTTCTCCAATATAACGAAAAATCTGTTAAAAAAATAATCGATTCTGAACTGAAAAGAAAGGGGCAGGTTTATTTTTTACATAATAGGGTTCAGAGCATTGAAGCGAAATCAGAAGAATTGAAGAATCTCTGCAAAAAGGCAAGGATTGGTTTGATCCATGGCAGGATGCCAGAAAAAAAATTAATAAAAATAATGGACGAATTCCAAAAGGAAAAAATAAATGTTCTGGTTGCCACAACAATTATTGAAAACGGATTGGATCTGCCGAACGTAAATACGATTATAATAGAAGACTCCACGCGCCTCGGGCTTAGCCAGGCGCACCAGATAAGGGGCAGAGTCGGCAGGTCCGGAACAAAAAGTTTTGCTTATTTCATGTACGACTCAAAAAATTTAACGCCTTTGGCTAAAGAGCGCCTCGACGCATTAAAAGACGCGCAGGAATTGGGAGCCGGATACAGAATTGCAATCAGGGATTTGGAACTAAGAGGAGCCGGTAATATCTTAGGCAAAGAACAGTCGGGTGCCATAAATAAAATAGGATTGAATTTATACAGCCAGATGATTTCGGAAGCAATTGAAAAATTTAAATCCTATTAGAATTTTCCATAAAAAGAAAAAAGGCTGATCTTTTAGACAGCCTTTATCGAATCCGGATTGAAAGCCACAATGGCAACAGAAGAGATTATGCACTTTTTTTCGCCACCAACCCTGGCAACCATTACACTGCTTTCAATTCTTGAAGTCTTACCAACATTATCAATGCCGATATCCGTCTTAGTCTTCAAAACCAGCTTGTCGCCGGGGCGGATAAATCCCATGAACTTTGCGCTGGTTATTTCTCTGGCAACGCAAACCTTACCCTTTAATTCATTAAACAATCCGGGATCCTGGGAAAGAAAAATGCCAAGCAGTTGAAAAGCCATTTCAGGGATTTCGACTCCCCGCATCACCGGCATATTGGGTATAGGCTCATGGCCTTCGCAGTTTTCAATTGGGACTGTAAATTCTCCGACAGCAAAACCATCTGTGATTATCACTTGGTCCAAAAGGAGCATTCTTCCTTTGGGAAAGAGGATTTTCCCGATTTCCTCTTTCGAAATGACAACCGTATTTTTTCCCAAAGCACACTTAACCGACATTTTCATCTTGCACCCCCTCCCAATGTCAAGTTACTGGTTTAGATTCTACTTTAAAATCCGGAGAATTCAAGAGTTTGAAAGTTTTATGTTATTATAAACAAACAAATGGAAGAAATTAACCCCCACACCATAATGGATAAAAATTTTAACATTTTGAGTAACAAAACCCAGCATCCGTTTGGTGCGGGGGTGAAAATTGTAAAAATTGAGGAAAAAGAATACCCGGAAGATTTGAAAAAAATTAAAGATGCGCCGAAGGTTTTATATTATAGAGGAATTTTATCAAACCCCGATGAAAAATGCATCGCGATTGTCGGGACAAGGCGTTACTCGCCGTACGGCCAGCAAGTTGCTTCAAAAATATCCGGCGAATTATCTGACGCAGGGCTTACGATTATTTCGGGATTAGCTCCGGGAATCGATACATTCAGCCACGGGGCTGCAGTTGAAAAAAGAAAACGCACAATCGCTGTATTGGGCACAGGATTAGATGAAAAATCAATTTATCCGCAGGCAAATTTAGATTTATCCAAAAAGATTATAGAGTGCGGCGGATGCCTTATTTCTGAATTGCCCGAAGGCACGCCGGGATCTAAATTTTCTTTCCCCAGGCGGAATAGGATAATCAGCGGCCTGAGCTTAGCCGTATTAGTAATAGAAGCGAAAGAAAAATCCGGCTCGTTGATAACCGCCGATTATGCAATAAAACAGAATAAAAAACTGTTTGCCGTGCCCGGCCCCATTTATTCTTTAAACTCCGCGGGCCCGAATAAACTGATAAAAAATGGCGCTAAATTAATTACCGGTACAACTGATATTCTGAATGAATTGGGGTTGCAATCCTTCAATTTTGCCCAGAACGAATTTTCTGCGGAAAATTTAGAGGAAAAATTGATTATAGACGCATTAAAAGATGAGCCATTACACGTAGATAAAATCATAGAAAAAACGAAATTAAGCGCATCGGCCGTGGCAAGCACGCTTGCATTAATGGAGGTTTCAGGTAAAATAAGAAGTCTCAGAGCCAATATCTACTCATTAAACTAAGATAGTTTATCGTTGCCCGAAAAATTTTATTGAGCTTGCATCCTTCCTATATAAAATACGCGGTCTCAGAGCAAATATGTATTCATTAAATTAGAATTTATTATGGATTTAGTAATAGTGGAAAGCCCGACGAAGGCAAAAACAATTCAAAAATTTTTGGGAAACGACTTTATTATCAAGTCGTCTTTTGGACATGTAAGGGATCTGCCGAAAAGGGAGCTTGGCGTTGATGTCGAAAATGGCTTTAAGCCAAAATATGTCATACCGACAAAAGCTAAAAAAGTTGTGTCTGAACTGAAAAAAGAATCTGCGAAAGCAGACAATACAATTCTGGCGACTGATGAGGACCGCGAAGGAGAATCAATTGCCTGGCATTTGCAGGAGGCTTTAAAATTAAAAAATCCGCAGAGAATTGTATTCCATGAAATTACCAAAACAGCAATTGAAAATGCTTTAAAAACGCCTAGGCACATAGATATGAATTTAGTCGATGCCCAACAGGCCAGAAGAATTTTAGACAGGATTGTAGGTTATAAAATATCACCGTTTTTATGGAAAAAAGTCGCGAAAGGACTTTCAGCCGGCAGAGTGCAGTCGGTTGCCGTGAGATTAATTGTTGAGAGAGAAAGGGAAATAGAAAAGTTTGTTGCACAGGAATATTGGGGTATTGAGGTTTTGCTGAAAAAAGTAGATAAAGAATTTAACGCATCTTTAGTCAAAAAGGACGGAAAGGCTTTAGACAAGCTGGAAATAAAGAATAAAACCGAGGCAGACAAAATTCTGCAGGATTTAACTAATGCAGATTATATTGTTGAATCCGTAGAAAAAAAAGAAACGAAAAGATATCCCGCACCCCCGTTCACAACAAGCACCCTTCAACAGGCGGCTTGGCAAAGATTTAAATTTTCTGCAAAAATGACTATGTCTCTGGCCCAAAGGCTTTATGAAGAAGGAAATATAACTTACCACAGAACAGATTCACTGAACCTCTCGGAGATGTCATTAAATTCCGCAAAAAAACTTATATCAGAAAAATTCGGGCAGAATTACTGGGCAGGCAGATTGGTAAAGTACAAAACAAAGAGCAGCGGAGCCCAAGAAGCCCATGAGGCAATCAGGCCGACCTATGCAGACAAAAATCCAGAGTCTTTAAAAGGAATTGATGCAAGGCAGCTGAAACTCTATACATTAATCTGGCAAAGGTTTATCGCCTCCCAGATGGCTTTGGCTGTCTTTGATTCTGTATCCGCAGACATAAACGCAAGTAATTATACATTCAGGGCAAACGGCCAGACGTTAAAGTTTGACGGTTTTTTGAAAGTTTATCCGACAAAATTTGAAGAAACAGAACTGCCTGATTTAGAAAAAAATGATGTTTTAAATCTTTTAAAATTGGACTCCCTCCAGCATTTTACCGAACCCCCGGCAAGATACACCGAAGCCAGCCTGATAAAGACTTTGGAAAAACATGGCATCGGCAGGCCGTCAACCTATGCCCCGATCATATCTACCATACAAGAAAGGAATTATGTTGCTGAAAATGACCAGAGAAGATTTTTCCCTAGCGAGATGGGAATAATAGTTAATGATGTTTTGGTGAAAAATTTTCCAGAAATCGTTGATATTGATTTTACGGCAAAAATGGAAAAAGAATTGGACGAAGTGGCAGAGGGCAAAGACACATGGGAAAAAACCTGCAGAGATTTTTATAATCCTTTTGCCAAAAATCTGGAAGAAAAATATAAAGAAGTAGTAAAAACAGATTTAACCAAAAAAACAAACAAAGTCTGCCCGAAGTGCGGAGCTCCGTTGATTGAACGCCTTGGAAGATTTGGCAGATTTTACGCATGCTCAAAATTCCCGGAATGCAAATATACAGAATCCATTGAGGGAGACCCGGATACTTTGAATATAACCTGCCCGAAATGCAAAGAAGGAAAGATAACCGGGAAGCGGACAAAAAAAGGAAAAACATTTTATGGATGCAACCATTTTCCAAAATGCGATTTTGCCTTATGGGATAAGCCCGTAAATGAGTTTTGCCCCAAATGCGATTCTATATTGATAGAAAAGGGCAAAAAAATAAAGTGTTCTAACAAAGAATGTGATTATATCAGATGAGCGGTGACATACAAAAAATAATAAAAAGAAGTTCAGACCCAAAACTGATTGAGTCGGCTTTTGAATTTGCGACCCAGGCCTATAAAGACAGATACAGGCTTTCCGGGGAAAATTATATTATCCATGCAACGAGGGTGGCTTTGGCTCTTGATAAAATGGACTTGGATCCGACAACAATCGCCTTTGGGCTTCTTCACGACGTATTGGATGATGTCCCCGGTTTTGTCAGAAAAGTTGAAACAAAAGAGATTGAAAAAAAATTCGGGAAGGAAATAAGCCGTTTAATAGAAAAAAATTCAGAACTCAGCAGGGTCCGCTACTCCTTGTCTGTCGGCATAAGGGAGAAGAAAACATTCACCAGGGAAAAAATTGAGAATTTAAGAAGGATGTTTTTGGCGCTGTCCGGGGATTTAAGGGTGGTTTTAGTGGAGCTTGTTTCAAGATTAGATGGAATGAATTTTTTGCAACGTTTGCCCGAAGACCAGCAAAAATTATATTCCCTTGAAACCTTGCAGATTTTTGTACCTATCGCCAACAGACTGGGATTGTCCGGAATAAGGAGAGTCCTCGAAGACGGGGCTTTCGCATGCCTGTTCCCGGATAAATTTAAATGGCTTAAAGAAAACATCAAAGGAGAGCACGAAGAAAGAGAAAAATATCTAAGAAAATTCATCCCGCGGCTTAAAAAAATTTTTAAAAAAGAAAGGGTAAAAATTTTGGATATAAACTACCGGGCAAAATCTTACTGGAGCACCTATCAAAAGCTTATACGCCACAACATGAATTTTGACGAAATCCACGACCTGCTTGCATTAAGGGTAATTACCACTGATGTTGAAAGCTGTTACCGGATTTTAGGCATAATACACAAGCACTTCAAGCCGATTTCTGAAGAAATAAACGATTATATAGCCAAACCGAAGCCGAACGGCTACAGATCTCTGCATACCACTATTTTTTTGCAGGAGGGCGAAATAACCGAAGTCCAGATAAAAACAGAAGAGATGCACAAAGAAGCCGAATACGGCATCTGCGCCCACTGGTCATATAAGGAAAAAATTGACCTTATCAAAGAAGGGGAAAATTTTGAATGGATGAAAAATATTCCTGAGTTTTGGAAAACTTTCAAAATAGATTTCTTTGAAAATAAGGTTTTTACTTTCACCCCGAAAGGAGACGTCATTGTTTTGCCCAAAGATTCGACTCCCGTTGATTTTGCATACGCCGTGCATTCAGATATCGGAAACCATTGCGAATCGGCAAAAATAAGCGGCAAAATAGTGCAGCTTAACCACATTTTAGAAAACGGGGATGTTGTGGAAGTCGCAACAAACAAAAACAAAATCCCGTCAAAAGATTGGCTAAAATTTGTTAAGACACCTTTAGCGCGGTCTCACATAAAAAGACTGACCGGCGAAGAAAAATCCGGCTTCAGATTTCCCCTGCCCGGCTTTATAAGAAAAAAGATTATAGAAATTTCCGAAGCTTCTCAAAAAAGAAAAGAGGAGAAACTGAAGATCGCGAAAGGAAATATGGGGCAAATTTTTCTGGCCGGACAGAAAGGCATACTTATCCATATTGCAAAGTGTTGCAGTCCTCAGCCGGGAGATAAGGTTAATGCATACCTTGCGCAGAATAGAGCTGCTGTTTTACATAAGACATCGTGCAATAATTTCAAGAAAATAGCTGAAAAATTCCCGGAAAAAATAATCGAAGCTTCGTGGGAGTAATAATCCTGCTGCCCTCTGATTTTTTTTGCTAAAACTTGTAATTTAGGCTGCAAAATCATAAAATCTCGTCGGCAGACATTACTTTGTCAGTATGCCTCCTCAATTTTCTGATTTTTCGCTTCAAAATTCCTGCATTTCGCAACGAAAAAATTAGAGGGTAGCAGGATTTCTTGAAAAAAGCCGTAAAATGTGGCAAAATAATTTGTAGTAAGCCCGAGTGGCGGAATTGGCATACGCGTGCGACTCAAAATCGCATTTCCTTACGGAATTGTGGGTTCAACTCCCACCTCGGGCACATAAATAAAAACGGGCTAAAAGCCCGTTTTTTATATCTCATATTCGTCCAGGGATTCGGGAATTATTATCTTAACCTTACGAGATTTTATCTTGTTTTTGATTTTTGGCAAATCGTTTTTTCTGAAATATCTGTTCATATGCGTTAACGCCAAACATTTTGCGTTGTTTCCTTCGGCAAATTTAATAGCAGAAATAATTGAAGAGTGGCCGATTTTTTCCTGGTCATATAAATATGTTTCCAAAACAAGCAGATCCAAATTTTTATAGAAATCAGTTCCGGGCAAAGGCGAACCGTCCCCGCTATAAGCATAAATATTTTTCCCATCGGTTATTTTTACAGCCAAATTTTCTCCTGAATGCACTGTTTTTGTAAATGACAATTCTAAATCCTGGAAATTAATTGCTCCGCCTTCTTTTGATTCCACTAAGTTAATCTTGTATTTAAATTTTTCCAAAAAACCCTTGTATGCGTAATCCATAAAATCCTGCAATCCCTTCTGGCCGATAATTGTTAAATCTCTTTTTCTGCCATCCTCCCACATACGCATGAGAACAGCCGGTAAACCAAAAAAATGATCTGCGTGCTGGTGGCTGATATAGATTGCATCCAAAAAATTAGGATCTGGATTAAATTTCCACAACTGCGGCGGCACGGTGTATCCGCAGTCAACCAGCAAATTAGTTTTTTCAGATGATAACAAATGCGAATTGTTGGGAAAGTTTTCGTCAAATGCTTCCCCTACTCCTAAAAATACAATTTTCATTATTATAATTTTAAATGGCTTAACAGGGTGCAAATCCCTATTTTTTTTCCTTTTTCTTTTTTATCTTCTGTTTGTAAATTGAAAATGGCTCAAGTTTATGAGCAAAGGCCTCCGGCGACTTGGTGTATATCAACACGTCTATTCCCAGTTGCTCCTTAAAAATTCTTATTTGCTCCTCGGGTTTTAAATTTTTAAAAAGAGTATTACCCAAAAGAGGAATTTTATTCAGCCCCTGTCCCCATGTTGTGGCCATTTTACCCAAACCCAGATCATCTACTATTTCGTTATAATACCGCCTCATTTCTTCGGCTTCTTTTGTTGCTCCTAAATTTTCTAAAACACTGGCTAAAATAGTAACTGCGGAAAGTGAAACCATTCCGCCAAACTTCATTCCTTTTTTTCTTTGCTCGCGCAATACTTTTACAAGGTCTTCAGGCAATCGCGTTAAAGCATATCCTGTCTGTGTTCCTTCCCCATCCGGCCGGCGTATAGTTTTTTCCGAGGCAGAAACAACAACTTCAAAAACCTTGCCCAATACCGGGAGATCTAGTCCAAACGCCCTCCATTTTTTATCAGTCGGAATAATTTTTCTTAAAATATTGCTTACCGCTTTTTCAGTTTTTGTTTGTTTTCCAGCCGGCTTTTCATAACTTACGATTGGAACAATGCCGCCGTTCAAAATAAGCGGCATTTCGGGGATTGATTCGTGCACTGACATTAAAACGCCCGGGGATAAAGAAGAAACAGCAACTGCCTCAGAAAGCCCTTTTTCATCAATCAACTTTTTTAAAGATTCCACCACCTCCGGAAATTTTTTTTCATCTGGACCAAGCGTCTTTAATTCTAGAATAAGCTTGTGCCCGCGGTCTTTGTATTTCGAAAAAATTTCAAAAGCCTCTTCAACTGTAAAACGCCGGCCTTTTTCTTCCATTTCTTCTGTCGTCATGGCGTTGATAAAAGGAGGCAAGACGCTTGACCTTGCTCCGGTCGCATGGGAAACCCAAAATTTTCCGTCCTTATCTATTCTTACATCAAGCTCCATGGCAAGACGGCCTTTTTCAAGGGCATTTTTCATAAACTCTGGCTCTCTCATCCAGCGTTTATCTACTAAGCCATACTCTTCCTGATTTTTTAGGGAAATCTCCAAAATTTCCGTTGCACCCCTTAAATTCTGCAATGCAAATTCCATTTCTTTGACAAACTCTGGGCTGTGTTCGCCATTTTTCAGCACTTTCTCCATTTGCTCCGTCGCTTCTTTTATACCGGGAAATTGCGTATACAATTCCGCAACGGAAAGAACCTCTTTGTCATATCTGTCCGGCTGGTATTCTTCTAAATTTTTTGGCATATATCTTTTATCTCAAATAAATTTTATGCAGTTTAATAAACCATACACTGCCAAAGTAGACACAAGCCCCACAAATGCTCCTGCTAGAATATCGCTGAACCAGTGGACCCCGCAAAAAACTCTGGCAATTCCAACCAGGCATGAGCATATGACAAAAAATATTGCCAAAGGAGTGTTGTAAAAAAATAGATAAAAAGAGATCCCGAAAAGAAGGGATGTATGGCGTGACGGAAAAGATGGATTTTTGGGCACAGGTATCAGTATATTAGCACTTTTTAACTCAGCCGGCCTGTGTCTTTTATAAAAAACATAAATTAGTTTATCGAAAACAAATGCCGAAATCAATCCGGACAGCAAAGGATAGAAAAATATCTGCCAGCTGCCGGTAGCAAGAGCAAACAGTAACAAAAATATGATCATTAAATACGGAAGATACCTTGCGCAAAAAACCGCAGATGAGTCGAGCAATTTTGACTTATTGGCAAACCGATTAATATTTTTGAAAACTGAAAAAGTCATTTGATTTTTAAGGAAGCGGAAACTTCCTGCAAAGCGTTTTTACCTTCTGCCCGATTTTAAACACCGATTTTTCGTCAGAAATAACTTCATTTATGAATCCGGCGATAATTTTCATTTCTTTTTCTTTCATTCCCTGGGTGGTGATGGCAGGAGTTCCCATTCTTATGCCCGATGGTTTGAACGGCGGATTAGGGTCAAAGGGAATGGAATTTTTATTGATGATGATTCCGGCTTTTTCCAGTCTTATATGGGCATCTGAACCGGAAATATTTTTATTGCGCAAATCCAATAGTAATAAATGATTTTCTGTACCGCCGGTGATTAATTTAAAACCGAGTTTTTTTAATTCTTCGGCCAAGGCCTTGGCGTTTTTCACGACTTGCTTGCCATATTTTTTAAACGCCGGGGTTGATGCCTCTTTCAGGCAGACCGCCAAGGCCGCCACCCTATTCATATGCGGTCCCCCTTGCAGGCCCGGAAATACGGCCTTATCAATCTTTTTGGCTAATTCCGGATCTTTCTTTAATCCTTCATCTGTCACCATTATCATGCCTCCCCGCGGCCCACGGAGCGTTTTATGAGTAGTCGTAGAGACAATATGTACGTATGGGACAGGACTTGGATGAACTCCGGCTACAACCAGTCCTGCGATATGGGCGATATCAGCGGCCAGATAAGCGCCTACAGAGTCAGCTATTTCCCTGAATTTTGCCCAGTCAAAAATCCTTGGGTAAGCCGTGGCTCCCACCCACATTAATTTTGGTTTTGCGGCCTCTACGATTTTTCTAACGGCTTCATAATCAATCAAATTAGTTTTTTCATCCACGCCATATTGGACTGAATTAAAAAATTTGGCGGAAAAATTAACTTTCCATCCATGAGTTAAGTGCCCGCCCATTGGCAAAGCCATGCCCGTGACAGTTTCTCCCGGATTGCAGGTTGCCATATAAACCGCCATATTTGCCGGCGAGCCGGAATAGGGCTGGACATTGGCATGCGGAACCTTGAATAATTTTTTTGCCCTTTCAATGCACAGAGTTTCCAGTTTGTCATAGTATTCCAAACCGGCGTAATATCTTTTGCCCGGATATCCTTCGGCGTATTTGTCGGTCATAATCGAACCTAAAGCTTCCCTCACTGCCGGCGAAGTATGATTTTCCGATGGAATCATTTCCAACATTGTTTTCTGGCGCTCTGTTTCCAGTTCAATTAATTTTGCCACCTGCGGATCTTCTTTTTTTAATGTTGCCATATTTTTATTTTCTTAGAATTTTAATTGTATTTTTTGAAAAATCTATTATCTTAGATGGTCTATTCTCCGGCAAATCTCCTGCATTTATTATGATGTCGGGCTGAATTTCTGCATTTTCAAATTGTCTCAAGGTCTCTCTTATTCTGGTCCTGGACGGTTGCCCGGAAATATTGGAGGAGGTTTGGGCTAAGGGATTTTTAAATTTTTCTAAAATCAATTTTATAAAATAGTAATCGGGAATCCTGATGCCAATAGTATCTTCTTTATAAACCAGCTTAGATAATCCTCTTTTTGCCTTAAAGATTACGGTTGTCGGTCCTGGCCAATTTTTTTTCAAAAACTCTTTCTGTTTTTGGTCTATTGCCGCAATCTTTTTTGCCTCGGCAATATTTTTTACAAAAACTGCCAATGGCTTTGTTTTTTCCCTTTGTTTTATATCAAAAATTCTCTCCACCGCTTTTTCATTCTTAGCGTCGCAGATCAAACCGTAAACAGTGTCTGTCGGGCAAACTAAAACCATGCCACTCTCCAGGAAGCTTATAATGTTTTTAAGGTTTTCTTTTTTTGCCTGAATTATTTCCATTTTTGAGAAACTTGCTGAGTTTAGGCACATCTCCCGGATTTCCAAAATCTTTCCAATAATCTTTTATGATTTTTATTTTCACTTTTTTGCCTTTAGCCAGAAGGGAAACGACATCTGTAATCTCATATTCGCCCCGTGGAGATTTTTTTATTTTCGGTAATTCTTCAAAAACATCACTCGTAAACTTATACATGCCGGCATTAATCAAATTTCCGATAAATTGTTTCGGTTTTTCAACAATCTTCTCAAGAAAATCGCCCTCTCCCTTGACCAAAACCCCGTATTTTTCCGGATTCTCATGCTCCAAACCCGCAACATAATTATATTTGTCTTCAATTTTCATCTCTTTCAGATCTTCAACCGAATAAAGATTATCTCCGCTGATATACAAAAATTGGTCTTTCCCTAAGATATCTTTCGTGCACATCAAAGGGCAGGCAGTCCCGTACATTTTTTCTTTTGGGCCCAGAATTTCAAATTGGTCAACTACGGTTGCCTCATATCCGTTATTTTTCAGAAAATCTTTCATCAGGTCGCTGTGGTATCCGACTACAAGAATAAATTCCTTATATCCCGCTTTTAATAAATTATCCAAAACATAAGACAAAAAAGGTTTTTTATTAACCTTTATCAAGTGCTTTGATTTATTTTTTGACAAATGTTGCATCCGGGTACCCTGCCCGGCTGCCGCAATGACTACCTTCATGCTGATTTTGCCAAATTAAAAGCTTTAATATTTAATTCCAGATACTTTTGAGGCACTACTTTTTCAATTGCCTTTAATATTGATTCTGGTTTTAATCCGATCATGTTTTTATAAGCGGCGTAACCTAAAAGATAAATTCCGGAAACAACCTCTTTTCCTAATTCTTTCTGGCAAATTTCTGAAGCCGGAACCAGATATAACTTATTTTTTTGCGCTTTTTCAAGGCCGTCTAAAATTTCTTTTTCAGGAATAATTCCGATAAAAGGCATTAAATATTTGTTTATTACGATGTTGGTTTTTTTGCTGGAAAAAACCGTTTGGCGCAGGCTTTCCAATAAATCCAAACCGATTATCAGGTTCGCCTGGCCATTTTCAAAAAGCGGGGAAAATATTTTTTCGCCGAACCTGACATAAGTTAAAACTGTTCCGCCTCTTTGCGAAAGCCCGTGCAACTCTGATGATTTGATGTCATATCCCTCAATAAATGCCGCGTTGGCTAAAATATCCACCAAGGTTACTATTCCCTGCCCGCCGGCTCCCGCGATAATGATATTAAAATTGCTTTTACCCATTTTGTTGTCTACGAGCCAGCAGAGCACAGATTCTCTTGCAGACTATTACAGAAACTTCCTCTTTTGAAAGAAAATCTGTAACTGTGTCTTCCAGCTCTTTTACATTTATCGGGTCTAAAACTTTTATACTTTTAACTCCACAAGCCCGGACTATTTCTTCTATGTTTAATTCTTGCGCCGGCTCTCCCATGCCATTTTTACCCATACCCGGGTTGTTCTGGTGCCCTGTCATTGCGGTTATCCGGTTATCTAAAATAATAATCAATGGATTGG
This sequence comes from Candidatus Staskawiczbacteria bacterium, assembly GCA_903845295.1. Taxonomy (GTDB): domain Bacteria; phylum Patescibacteriota; class Minisyncoccia; order Minisyncoccales; family Staskawiczbacteraceae; genus XYD1-FULL-39-28. The sequence continues at coordinate 25,681 of CAIMWV010000030.1, read as the reverse complement.
ATTTATTGTAAACCGTGTTAATCAGCCCTGCAATTCCCGAATGGAAGAATGTTCCGTCGCCGATTAAAGCAATTACTTTCTGGTTCGTTGATTTGCGGACGCCATGGGCAATACCCAAAGAGGATCCCATGCAAAATTCATAATCCTGGATATTGTGCGGAGGCATGCCTGCAATCATATAACAGCCGATGTCGCCGCCGAAAATAGTATTTTCCGGTGCGACTTTTTTAATAACGGAAAAAGTATAAAAATGCGGACAGCCGTCGCAAAGCTTGGCATATCTTCTCGGGATATCCGGCGTTTGTGGTTTTACAATTTTAATTTTTTTTCCGGTTAATTTAGCCAAAGCCAAACCGACTTTTTCTACATTTAATTCTCCTATTTCAGACAGCAAATCTTTTCCGGAAATTTTAATTTTAGGATTCGATTCCCTTGCTATCACCTTTGTTTCTTTTTCCAAATAACCGTCTAATTCCTCGACTATCAGAACTTTATTTAATTTTTTAACAAAATCGGCAACCGTTTTTTCTGTTAAAGGATAAAAAAGATTTATTTTTAAAACAGGCAAATCTAATCCCATTTCTTTTTGTGCCTCCATTAAATGCAGATAACCCACGCCCGAAGCGATAATGCCTATTTTCTTGCCCTGAGCCGTGCCGAAGGGTGACTTGCCGCCTTTAACAAAATTAATTTTTTCTTTCTCGGCATACGCCTGGATTTTTTCCATTTTCTCCAGCAATTCTTTTTTCATTTCCAGAACCCTCGGGGGCAAAGTAACATACTGATGGGGATTTTTAATAAAATTGCCCTTTTTTAATTCTTTCTTGCCTGTTTCCTCAAACTGTACGGGCGCACGCTGATGAGCTACGCGGATTGTGGTTCTCAAAATAACCGGTAATTTAAATTTTTCTGAAATTTCAAATGCCAGTTTAGTAAAATCATGGCATTCCTGGCAATCCGACGGCTCTAACACCGGTATATGCGCTATAAATGCGTATCCACGCGAATTTTCCTCGGTTTGAGCCGAACTCCAGCAAGAAGGGTCATCTCCCACCACAACCACCATTGGCGCGTTTGTGCCGGTATAACAAAGGGGCAGCAACGCCTCGGCACAAACATTCAGGCCGAAATTTTTCATTGCCACCAAAGTTTTTAAACCCGAAAAGCTGGCGCCTATAGCTGCCTCCAAAGCTACTTTTTCATTTGTTGACCATTCAAAATAAATACCATTTTCTTTCGCAATTTTTCCGAACTCGTCCCCGACTTCGGCTGCCGGACATCCCGGATAACCGGACACAAAATCCACACCTGCTTCTAAAGCCGCTTTGACGATTGCCTCATTTCCCAATAAAACTTCTTTTACCATTTTAAATAACAATATTAATTAATTTATCTGGGACAAAAATTATTTTCTTGATTTCTTTCCCGGCAATCAGTTCTTTTATTCTTTGTTCGGCCATCGCCAATTTTTTGGCTTTTTCTTCTGTAATCCCCGTCTTAGCTTCTATCTTGCCGCGTACCTTCCCGTTTACTTGTATAATCAATGTTATTTTTTCTTCTTTTATGAACGCGGGATTATATTTCGGCCATTTTTGCATATGAACGCTGCCCTTTTTCCCAGTTGCAGACCAAAGTTCTTCTGTAATATGCGGGGCAAAAGGCGCAAATAAAATAACTAATTTTTCAATTGCCTCTTGGCCAACCTCATTTTGCTTTCCGTGAAAAAAATTCAAGGCTTCCATGAATGCGGCGACGGCAGTATTGAATTTTGCCGAATCTAAATCATCGCTTACCTTTTTAATTAATTTATGCAATATCGCCTGGACTTCTTTTGAAGACTTTTTGGCCTTTTTTTCTGCTAAAACTAAATTCCAAAATCTGTCTAAAAACCGTCTGCAGCCTATAATGCCGTTGGTATCCCACGCAATCATCTGGTCAAATGGCCCCATAAACATTTCATAAAGCCTCAGAGTGTCGGCACCGTATTCTTTGACGACACTGTCGGGATTAATCACGTTCCCGCGCGATTTTGACATCTTCTGGCCGTCCTGCGCTAAAACCATGCCATGGGAAGTTCTTTTTTTATAAGGTTCGGGTCCGATTGATGTCGGTACCGCCTTGATATCCCACAAAAATTTAAAAATAAACCTCGAATACAAAAGATGCAAAGTTGTGTGTTCCATTCCGCCGTTATACCAGTCAACCGGCATCCAATATTTTAATATTGTTTCATCGGCTAATTTCTTGCTGTTTTTCGGATCTGTATACCTTAAATAATACCAGTTAGACCCGGCCCAATTTGGCATGGTGTCTGTTTCTCTTTGGGCTGGACCGTTGCATTTTGGACATTTAACATCAACCCATTTTTTAATCAAAGAAAGAGGAGACTCTCCCGTGTCTGTGGGCTTGTATTTCTTCACATTCGGCAATTTAACCGGTAAATCTTTTTCATCAACCGGCTGCCAGCCGCATTTTTTGCAATAAATCATTGGTATGGGCTCTCCCCAATAATGCTGGCGGGAAAAAACCCAATCCCTCAATTTATAACTGATTTTAGGATAAGCTGAACCTTTGGATGCCAGCCATGCTATTATTCTTGGCCGAGCCTCTGCAGATTTTAATCCGTCAAACTGCATGGAGTTGTACAAAATTCCCTCGCCCTCAAAACATTCCTCCAAATTTTTTACCTTTTGGGTCAGCAATTCATCATCCGGTTTTATAGATGTGCGCAAGGGTATGCCGTATTTTTTCGCCATTTTAAAATCTCTTTTATCGTGCGCATCTGCAAAAACAGCTCCTGTGCCGTAGTTCTCCAAAACGAAATCCGCAGTCCACACCGGCATTTTTTCGTTGGTCGAGGGATTCCTGACTGTAATTCCCTTCAGTTGCACAGCCGTCACATCTTTATCCTGGTTTGTCCTGTCTATATCAGAAACATTTTTTATGTCTTCCCTATATTTTAAAACTTCTTCAATATTTTCAATTTTATTTTTATGCTTATCTATAAAATTATGGCTTGGCGCTAAAATTAAAAACGTTCCGGAAAATATAGTGTCTATTCTGGTTGTAAAAACATCTATAAATTCTTCGATTCCCTCGACAGAAAATTTGACTAAAGCCCCGTCGGATTCGCCTATCCAATCTTTCTGCTGTGTCTTAATTTTTTCCAAATAGTCAACCAGATCCAAATCTTTAATCAGCCTGTCGGCATAATTGGTAATTTTTATCATCCATTGCTCTTTTTCCCTTTTTTCAACTTTTGTCCCGCATCTCTCGCATTTGCCGTCAACAACCTCTTCGTTAGCCAGGCCGATTTTATCTTTCGGGCACCAATTAATCGATATTTTTGTCTTATAAGCCAGCTGGTGTTTGAACAACTGCAGAAAAATCCACTGCGTCCATTTATAGTATTTGGGGTCTGTCGTGTTAATTTCTCTTGACCAGTCAAAAGACAGCCCCATTTCCTTCATCTGGCGCCTGAAATTGTCAGTGTTCTTTTTCGTGACTACAGACGGATGGACTCCTTTCTTAATGGCATAATTTTCTGTCGGCAGGCCAAAAGCATCCCATCCGATCGGAAACAAAACATTGTATCCCTGCATTCTTTTCTTGCGGGCTAATATATCCAAGGCAGTATAGCTCCGGCAATGGCCTACGTGAAGCCCGTCTCCGGAGGGGTAAGGAAACTCTACCAAAAGGTAAAATTTCCTCTTTTTAGAGCCATTTTTGGCTCTAAATGCATTGGAATTATACCAGGATTCCTGCCATTTCTGTTCTATTTTTTGCGGATTGTATTTCATATAAAACCTTATTCTTCGATTTTACCATAAGTAGCTACTGAGAGAAAGATTGACAATTTTGAAAAAATGCGCTAAAACTATTGTAGCCCTTTGCCGATGTGGATGAAGGGAAGCTAAGTCAAGGAAAAACCCGCGGAGAATCAGTGATGGCAACCAAGATTTTGGTAGCAGACGGCGAGAAGCAAATCAGAGAATTGATTAAGACAATCATCGGAGAAGCACAGCCGGATGTCGTAGTTATAGAGGCGCAGAACGGCGTCGAAGCCCAAGCCACCTTTAGCACGCCCGGAGCTGAAATCATGGCAGTCATTACCGGTTTTGACTTCGGTAATGGGATGACGGGATTGGAACTTATCGCATGGCTCAGACATAACCATCTTAAGATTCCCATCCTTTTATTTACCTCTCATGAACTTCCCGGCCACGCCGATGAGTTCCTTCTGAAGCCTGCTTCCATCGACGACTTTAGGGCCGCATTTAGCCGGCTCATGGCCCGAATCTAAAAACCGGCGTTCAGCCGGTCGAACTGCAACGCGGTTGTCCCAAAGGCAACCGCGCTTTTTTTTGTTTGGCATCAATTTAATCACGAATAAAAGCCAAACAACCCCTCACTAATTTTACCAACAATTTCTGTATTGCCTCAATTACAGACGGAGCGAAGCGAAGTCGCTTCGCATAATAAAAATTTTATTTCATCAAAAATATATCTGAAATTAGTGATGGGGTTTATTCACATTTATATTTGAAACAAACTTTTCGCGTTTTGAGTTGTGATATCCGCCACTTTTTCAAAACTAATATTCTTAATTTCTGCGATTTTTTTAATTACGTATTTTACAAAAATCGGCTCATTCCTTTCTGTACCGGCAGCGGGTGGGGTAAGATAGGGACAATCCGTCTCTGTTAAAATCTTCTCCAACGGAACCTTTTTTATCACTTCGTCCAAATCTAGTTTAAAAATTATACCATTAATACCGATATAAAATCCTAAATCCATATATTTTTGCGCCTGCTCCCAATTTCCGGTAAAACAATGTATTACTCCGGCAATACCTTTATAATTTTCCAGAATTTTAATAATATCATCGTGAGCCATTCTGCAGTGAATTATCACCGGAAAATTTAATTCTTTTGCCAAATTTAACTGGCTAATAAAAACTTCTCTTTGTTTTTCCTTGAACTTCTCAGTCTTAGCTGTGCCTTTCGGCCTGTAATAATAATCCAAGCCGATTTCGCCAATTGCAACCACCTTTTTAGATTTTACCAACTCTTTATATCTTTCCTTATCAAATTCTTCTCCAAACGGTTCAAAAGCACCCTCTTCTTCATCCATTTTTAGTTTTAATAAATCTGTTTTAATGTGAATGGGATGCATCCCGATGGCAGCATACATGCCTTCATTTTTTTTGGCCAACTCAACTGCATATTTTGATGTTTCATATTTTGTTCCCACGTCAATACAAACAACGCCCTCTTTCTGAGTGCGTTTTATAACTTCATCCCTGTCTTTATCGTAAGCCTTAAAGCTCAAATGGCTATGCGTATCTATAATCATTTTTATTTTAATATTTTGGGAAATAAATTTTCTGACTTTTTAGACTCAACTGCTTTTTTAATTTTTTCTGCAGTCTCTGGCAAAAATGGCAGAAGCAAAATTCCTATTTCATTTATGGCAAAAAATAAATCATTTATAACTTGAAGTTTTTTTGCCTGCCCTGAGCTGGCCGAAGGGGTTTCCCATAATTTTTCTTCATTTATATATTTATCGCAAAAGCTCATTAACTCCCAGATATGTGCCAGCGCCTCATTAAATTTAAACTCTTCTATAGCTAACTTATAATTTTCCTTTATTTGCTTAATCTTATCGGAAGTCTTTTTTGTCTGCTTTAATTCTTTTATATCTAATTTCCCGGCAATGCCTAAAACTCTGGCAACTAAATTTCCTATACCCCCGGCTAAATCTGAATTATATCTTTGTTCAAATTTATCGTAAGTAAAATCGCCATCCTCTGTCGGAAGAATTTCCCTTAATAAATAATATCTTACCGCATCAACGCCATATTTATTTACCAGCTCAAACGGATCAATAACATTTCCCAAAGATTTTGACATCTTTTGGCCTCCGACATTTATAAATCCATGCACAAAAATTGTCTTTGGCAATTCTAATCCTGCCGACAAAAGCATTGCAGGCCAGAATATAGTATGGAATTTCATTATGTCTTTCCCTACGCAATGAACGTCAGCCGGCCAATATTTTTTAAATTGCTTAGTTTCGTCCGTATATCCTATAGCGGAAATATAATTAGACAGGGCATCACACCAAACATACATTACTTGGGAAGGATCTCCTGGAACCTGCAATCCCCAATATTTGTCTTTTGTGCGGGAAAAACTGACATCTTCCATTCCTTGCTTTAGCATAGCCAAAGTCTCATTTCTCTTCCCCTCCGGGATTATAATCAGTTTATTTTTTTCAATCATCCCTGTTATTTTATCCGTATATTTTGAAAGTTCAAAAAAATAATTTTCTTCTTCAACGAGTTCAAGGGGTTTTAAATGGATGATGCATTTTCCGTCAACCATTTCTTTTTCTGTTTTAAACGCCTCGCATCCGGGACAGTAATACCCTTTGTATTTTTTCTTATATATGTCTCCCTTTTCGTCCATTTTTTCCCAAATCTTCTCTACCGCCGGCTTGTGGCGGATTTCATCTGTAGTTCTTATAAAGTCATCATTAGATATATTTAAAACCTTTGCCAGAGATTTAAATTTTCCCGAAACCTCATCTGTAAAATCTTTTATATCTTTTCCGGCTTCTTTGGCTGCCCTTAGCGTCTTGATTCCGTGCTCATCCGTTCCGGTCAGAAAAAAAGTATCTTTGCCGAGACCTCGGTTGTACCTTGCCAAAACATCCGCTTGTATGATTTCTAGCGCAAAGCCGATGTGCGGCGGCGCATTTGTGTAAGGGATGCTGGTGGTAATATAGAATTTTTTGTTTTTATTTGCCATAATTACAAATGAGGAAGAAATGAAAATTTATTTTCATTTCGGCCGAATGCCGTAATTATATAAATGGCGAAGCTATTTCTATAATTGTTGACATTATCCAATTTAACATTTTTCCGATAAAATTTCCATGATTTTACTCGTGCATTTATTATTCGGTGCTGCGGTAGGCTCTGCGGTAAATAATATCCCCTTGGCTATTATTCTGGCCTTTTTAAGCCATTATTTCTTGGATTTATTCCCCCACATTGAATATGGCATTGAAAATATAGAAAAAAAACAATGGCACAAAATATTGCCCGATGTTTTAAAAATTTTTTTAGATTTCTGTTTAGGCATTTTGCTTATTTGGATATTCTCTGATCCTTCGACGTGCTCAGGATGGGGGATTATTTATATCTGTGCCTTTATGGCGATATTGCCCGATGGTTTCACTGTTTTAAATCATCTTGTGCCAAATAAAATTTTAGAAATCCACAACAAGATACATCACCAAATAATCCATTTTTTAAAAGGAAAAAAAATCTCCAAATTCTGGAGAATAGTAAATCAAGTTATAGTTGTTGCAATTTCTATAATAATACTAAGAATCTAAGCTTTCCTCCCTCCTTTTTTCTAAAAATTCTCTCAAAAATTCATAGATAATGCCAAAAACCGGAACTGCAAAAATCATGCCTAAAAATCCGAACAATTTAGCTCCGACAAGCAGAGAGACTATAACCAAAACCGGCGGCACATTCACGAATTTTTTCATTAATAGGGGCGTTAAAAGCTTATTTTCGATTTCCTGAATTATGACTACGGCAATCAAAACATAGATAACTGTCATCCATGAGCCAGATGAAACGGCAATAAATATAATAAACAGAAGAGTGCTTATCCATGGTCCTACATAAGGAATGAAATTTAAAATTCCCGATATCAAAGCCAGAATAAAAGCATATTTTACTCCGAATATATAAAAAACAATAAAAGAAGCTATCCCCACAAAGGCACAAGCCAATATTCTTGCACCAAACCATCCGGAAATTTTAACCTGGACTTTTTCAAAAAGATCAAGCGCATATTCCTCATGTTTTTTAGGGGTCAGGAGAACTAAAAATTTTTCTATTCCTTCTTCTTCCAAAGAAAGGAAAAAAGCAATAGTCAAAATAAAGGCAGCCGAAGAAATCCCTCCAAAAAATACCAGCAATGCGCTTATAACATTCCCTGAACTCTCTTCCAAATCATTTGTAAGAGATTTTATAAAGTCATTAAAATTCTGCGCTGTGTCAACGCCCAGCTGCCTCAAAACCGGACTGATCTGGTTAAAATAGCCCGGCAAATAATGGGAAAATTGTTTTAATTCTGAAATGAAAATTGGAGCTGTTAAATAAATTAAAAGCCCCAACACGCCGAAGATGGACAGATAAACCGCTATTATGGCTATAATTTTAGGTGTGCGGATTTTACGTAAAAAATTAATTGCCGGGTCAAGCAAAACTGAAATTACTAAAGCAAAAAAGAACCAGATAGCTATATTTCTGGCAAGATAAATAACGTAGAAAATTAAAATTGCTACGAATACCTTGACTATCGTTCCCCATGAAATATCCAGAACTTGTTCTTTCTCCATTTTTATAGTTTTAATAATTTTTTTAATCTGGCAGAATCTTTTTGTTCAACCGGACCTATCACGGCTAAATTAAGCTTCTCCGGCAAAAATATATCCTCTGCCACTTTTTTTATATCATCTATAGAGACTTTGTCAATTTTTTTGAACTTTTCTTCTGGGGTCAAAATATTTTTTTCCAATAATTCCTGCACAGCATAAAAAGAAGCTTGGACGTCTGAAGAGTCTAAAGACAAAGACGTGGTTCCTTTCACATAGTCTTTTGCCTTCTGTAATTCTTTTTCCGTAATCTTATTATTTTTCAGATCTTTATATTCCTGCAAGATTAATTCTATAGATTTTTCCAGGTTTTTATGGTCAATTCCGGCCTGTGTGACCAGATATCCCGTATCAGTGGCGTTATCGGCTGATGTATGTATCGAATATGCCAAGCCGTTTCTTTCCCTTACTTTTATGAAAAGCCGCGAGCTCATATTGCCCCCTAAAATAATAGACAGTAAAGCTAGGGCATACTTTCTTTTATCAAATAAATCATATGCTCTTACTCCCAGGCAAAAATGCGTTTGGTCTGTTTTTTTATTGTGCAGCAAAACTTTCGGCTCCTGCTGAACCTCTTTTACTTTAATTTTTTTTCCGGCTAAGCCCTTTTTTATATCTTTGAAATAACCTTCAATTTCTTTTTCTATTTTTTTAGGCTCCACGGCTCCGGCAACGCAGACTATCACATTTGATGAAGAATAGTGGGAATTATAATAATCTAAAACCTTCTTCCTGTTAAAACTCATTATATTTTCCTTTTCTCCTATGGTCATCCAGCCCGCCGGTTGGTCCCCGTATAAAAGTTTTTCCCAAAGGTCTCCGATATATGCGGTAGGAGTGTCTAAATACATATTTACTTCCTCAATTATTACGCCTTTTTCCCTTTGTATCTCTTCTCCGGCAAACTTGGAATTCAAAAATATATCTGAAATCCAGTCTAATGCCACATCCGAATGTTTTTTATCAACTTTCGCCCAAAATCCGGTAACCTCCTTAGACGTGAATGCGTTGTATTCTCCGCCGACCGAATCCAAGGTTTCTGAAATTTTTAAAGTATTGGGACACTTTACGGTCCCTTTAAAAAACATGTGCTCTAAAAAATGTGAAATCCCGTTTATATCTTTTGTTTCATATTTAGAACCCGTACCGACCAATATCAAGACCGTAACACTGTTAGCATTTTTTACTGGAACTGTAATAATCCTTAACCCATTATTTAGAGTTGTTTTTTTATACAAGTTTGCCATTTAAAAATGATGTTAGATCTTTAATTTTTATTCTTTCTTGTTTCATTGTATCTCTGTCTCTGACCGTCACATCCTCATTTTCTAAAGTATCAAAATCAATTGTCACGCAAAAAGGCGTTCCAATCTCATCCTGGCTGTAATAACGTTTTCCAATATTTCCCCTGTCATCAAATGCGGCTGTAAAATTTTTCTTTAACTGATGGTATACTTCTGTGGCTTTTTTAACCAATTCCGGCTTGTTTTTTAAGAGAGGGAAAACGGCAACTTTGTATGGAGCCAATTTTACCGGAAGTTTCAGGACAACCCGGTCTTTTTCCTGACAATATGCCTCCAAAAGCGCCACTAAAACCGACCTATCGAGGCCGAATGTCGGCTCAATGACATGCGGATAAAATTTTTCTCCGGATTCTGCGTCTTCATACGGCGGTTCTTTGAAATGATTTTTCAAATCAAAATCAGTGCGATAAGCCAGGCCATACAACTCTTTCTGGCCGAAAGGATATTCGTATTCAAAATCAACGGTTCTTTTGGAATAATGCGCCCTTTCACCATCGGGAATTTCAACTTGGTGGATATGTCCCATATTGACACCCAAATCCAAGAGCCAATTTTCCATTTCTTCTTTCCAATATTCAAACCACTTTTTCCATTCATCCTCGCGGATAAAGTATTCAAATTCCATCAAATTGAATTCTCTTGTGCGAAAAATAAAATTACCAGGAGTTATTTCGTTTCTGAAAGCCTTGCCCTGAGAAGCGATGCCGAAAGGCAATTTTCTTCTTGTGGTATCTAAAACATTTTTAAAATCAACAAACATTGTCTGGGCTATTTCCGGACGCAGATAAACCGCGCTGTCACCGTTCTCAACCGGCCCCAAAAAAGTCTTCAACATTAAATTAAATTGTTTTGCCGGCATTAATTCTCCCTTGCAATCAGGACATTTTTTCTCTTTAAGCTGGTCCTCCCTGAATCTATGGTGGCATTTTTTGCATTCAACCAAAGGATCTGAGAAATTTTCCAGGTGGCCCGAGGCTTCCCAGACTTTCGGATTCATTATCAAGGCGGCATCTATGCCGACCACATCATCTCTTTGGTGGACAAAGCGTTTCCACCAGATGTTTTTTATATTATTTTCAAGTTCAACACCCAAAGGACCGTAATCAAATGAATTAGCCAATCCTCCATATATTTCAGATCCCGGGAAAACAAAGCCCCTCCTCTTGCACAAAGATACGATTTTATCCATTAATTCTGGATTATTTCCTGCCTGCGCAGGCAAGTCTTCTTTTTTTGCCGTCATATATAATAAAGTTTAATTGTTTCATCTTAACCTTTTGAACCCATAAATTCAACCCCGTTATAAGTTTGCGATGGAATAATATTGCGGTGAAAGTTCCGCTGAACTTTCACCGCCACGGATTAATTATCAAATTACACATACCTATAAAATTGCTATGCGGTGGCAAACTTATAACGGGGTCAATATATTGCTATTATTTTATAACAAAAAAGTCCGGCACACATGATGACGGACCTACTTTAGCGTCGCGGCGTATTCCAGTATTGTTTTGGGGTAAAGAACTCGCTCTACGACTTTGATGCGTTCCCAGAGTGTTTCCACGGTGTCGTTGGGCAGCACATCCACTGCTTTCTGCGCCAGGATTGGGCCTTCATCTCGCACTTCAGTCGCCACGTGGACGGTACAACCCGTGACTTTCACGCCAGCAAGGATGGCGTCTAAAACCACATGGTTTCCCTTAAACATGGGCAGAAGCGCAGGATGCGTGTTGAGAATTCTGCCCTTAAAGCCCCGCTCAAAGATAACGCGATGTAGAATCGTCATGAAGCCGGCCATCGCGACCAAATCAATTTGGCAGCCGATAAGAATCTGCAAAATCCGCAGGGTGTACACATCCCTTTCCGCATCGAATCTCTTGGGATTGAAATCTGTGCGTTTCACCAACTCCGTCTCAATCCCGGCAGCCCGCGCGATTTCCAATCCGCGGCACGGCCGGTCTGCCAGCACAAGCACAATCCCAAGCTCGTCTTTTTGCGGAATCATCGCCTCGAGCAACGAGCCTGTCCCGGAAACAAAAATTGCAACTCTCTTTGGTATTCCCATCGGAAGCCCCTTTCATTGACAATGTCCGAATTTTTCTTGCGGCACGCTTTATCCACAGGCCGCAACCAGCCGGAGTACTCCTCGGGCTGTCTTATAAATAAAGCTACACCAAATTATAAAAAATACAAGTTATTATATTTTAGATTTAGAATCAAAACCTCCTCAATTAAAAGGCGATTTCGGGAAAATACCGAGGTTTAATTGCAATAAAAAATGCCCGTTTCAGCGGGCATTTTTTAAAAATCGAAATTTTTACTGATAATATTTTCCCACATTTTTTTCCATCATCTTGGCATAGACAAATCCTGCAACCAAATCTCCTATTATAACAATTATGCTTCCTGTAAATCCTCCATATATATAGCTGAATCCTCCTGCCGTTAGTAAATATATTAATGCAACCACCATATATGGCCAAAATAAAAGCTTGAAAAGCGTGTTTAACCTGTTGCCTGTAATCTTCTTTTGCCAATCCATCAAAACAGGATAAAATTTGGCTATAATATAGCCTGCAACAGCTCCCCAAATTGCTCCCCAAATTATACTGCTGATTAAACTTCCGAAATTAATAAGCTGGGGGGCATAAGCTCTCGCAAACGCGTTCCCGTATATCCCCATCCTGTTATAAATGTCGCTGGCAAAATAATAAACGGCTAAAGAACTTGCTATAGATGTGATTGCCATCGCCACGGCATTCCAGATGGCGCTGTATTTTATTGTATTTTTTGTTTTTTCGTCAAACTTTGAATAATCCATTTTATTTTTATTTTCCATAAATTTAAGATTTTAATTTTTTATTTCTCCGCTGACTTTGCGGGAGTGAATCGACCTTTTATTATTTTTCTCTATTTTTTAGTATAGGGTATAAAACAATTACAGAAATTATTTGAATCACTCCCATAATTATAAATAAAGCCGTAAATGAGAAATAAACAACAACTAGTCCTCCGATTATTATCGCCAATCCTGTAGACAACTGGGAAATTCCATCAGCTAATCCCCAAGTGAACCCGTCTGTCTCTTTATTTTCATATTTTGAATAGAGGGCGTCCCATGTCGGGGTGGCCATGGCAGCTGCAACGCCCAGCCCCGCCTGAAGCATCAGAAGTTGGAATGGATTGCTGACTAAAAGATATCCAAAAGTAAGAACAGCATTAAGAATATAACCGTAAAAAACAAGTTTTTCCTTGTCTACAATTTTATCAGAAATTTTCCCTATAAAAACAATCAGCAGTCCCGTGACTATCAGGTAAGTTGCCCATGCTCCGGCTATATTCAATATATCTCCGCCGATTCTTTGGGTAAAAACCGCAAAAAGCGGGCCAAGCATGCCTTCGCCAAAAAACCATGTCACATCCGCAAAAAGTAGGACTTTGGTATTTTTATTTAGCATAGATGTATAGTTATTAATGCACTATTCCGCCGCCAGAATTAGCAAAATCGTCGGGCAAACTTGTGTCTACCCCGGAATCTTGAGATGTGATTGTGGTACTTGTAAATTGATTTTCTCCCGAAATTTGCACTTGGCCTATAAGGGGCGCCGAAATTCCTTTTTGCGAACTATCCGGTATTAACGAAACTTGGAAAGATAAAGTAACAGGGTCTCCTGTCACGCCTGTGCCAGCTTGAATATCGCCGGCCGACCAAACAATTTCGCGGCTGGCTGAATCAAAAGAAAAATTTGACGATTCATTCTGTGGTAAAATTTGGCCGGTCAAACTGACATTTTTTGGTAAAGTGGCTTTTACTTTAACGTTGTTTGTATCGCTAAAATAATTTTTAATTTCCCAGGTTATTGTGTAGGTAGTTGGTTTACCGGCTGTGGGCGGAATAGGTCCAGAATTGGAAATATTTTGATTTTTATAATATCCTTTTTGAGAAATTGCTAACCCGGAACTTACCTTTATCGCAAACTTCTGGGTAATTTGAGAAATATTTACTTCATCATTTATTACTGTATTATTTATATCAGTGGCGGAAGGATTCCAATCACTTTTTACTTTTACATCAAAATCGACTTCTCCCTGCTGCTGGACATCTAAATGCCTTAACTGAGCCACTTGGCTTTGATCCCAAACAATCATATTATCATTGGGCTGCGCTTGGCCGCCTCCATCCGCTTGTATTGTAGACATGTCTAAAGCTGGACTATCAAGCTTTGTCACCATAAATAAATTATCAAAAGGAGTAGACCCTATATTCCTGAAAAAAATCTGGTAATGGAGGGTCTCGCCGGGCGAAGCGACGTAGGAAGACGAGCCATTAACCTGTTGAGAAATAAATAATAATGGCTGGATAACCTGAACCGCCACGCTGGCCTGCTTCATTACAATAAAACTTCCGTTTTGCCACATTCCTAATGAAGCTGCAAAGGTTAAATTTTGATTAGTGCCGGCCGAAACCTTGCCCGTAATGCCGATTCTTCCTCCCTGTGCTTTGTTCAAAGTTTGCAATTTCCATTCTGATTTGTCTAAAGATACCGGGTCAGATGATACAGAATCAAAACCGGGCGTAGGATCAACTTTTATACTAAGATTTTCCAAAGGATAATCTACGTTTGAAAAGTAATTAATTGAGTACTGCAAACTTTTTCCCTGCTCTGCTTTAGTCGGCAAATCAAAATCTAAAGTAATAGGAGTAGAATCAATTTTAGTGATAAAAGTGGTATTCGATTCGTAGGTAGCAGTTATATTTTTGGGCACATAAGAAAGAGATGCTTTTGCGGTTTTCAAGTCGCCATCTTTGCCTAAAAGGCGCGCTTTAAATTTTACAGATTCTTGGTTTCCCGGATATATGTCGTTTAAATTTTGAGTAAAAATCGTTTTGCCGTCTTCGGTCAAAGAATTTTCCGGCAAAATAAAAGTCAGCTTTGCCTGCTCTAAAACAAAGTTGCCGTTATTTTTATATTCTACAGTGTATTCTATTTCATCTCCTATTTTGGCTTTATCTGGGCCTAAAATCTCGAGCTTTAAAATTTCCTTTGAAAACATACCTTCTCTATAATACAAAAAGGCGATAAAAATGACCACTATAACCGCGAATATTATAAAAAATATTTTTTTTGCCATTGGTTTTTAAAAATAAACTTATTTTTAAAATTTATAGAAATAATTTTTCAGCCTAGAAATTTGCCAGATTAACATTGTATTAAGGGTTAAAATAATGACGAAAATCAAAATTAAAGCATTCCCACCAAGGAAGATACCGCCCATTATAGCCACAATTGCAGCGCCCATAGTAGTTACTATATTGTCCATAGAAACGCCCACTATAGCGTCCCCAAGCCTGCCTTTTGGATTCACAGAAAAGTTATGGATAACAATCATTTCGCCCAAACATCCGATTATCCCTGCAAGAACACCGGTTACCACAAATGGCAGTCCGGTCAAATCAGAAAATACTTTTACTGCATTAACCATGGTTTCTGCAGCAAATAAAATGGCTATGCCTGAAAAAAGTAAATGTGCTAATATTACCGGAATAGATTTTTTGCTGTAGTAATTTTCTTCCTCTTCTTCTGCGAGACGGCCTTCCTCTTTTTTAGACTTTCTAAAATAGTATATAGAAAAGATGCAAAGAATTAAGATAACCACTCCAACCGGCTTTATCAATTGATATAGGTCTCCTTGAATTCCGGCTGGAGTATTAGCAATCTTTCCAAACAAAACCATGCAAATGGCAACAACAGCCGTTAAAATTGTTAGAACATTTAATATGTCTATTGAGGTATCAAATTCCTTCAAACTCGGCTTTATTTTGTGGTCGCTTAGGGGTGTTAATACTCCTAATTTATTAATAAAGGGAAACATAAGTACTACTTTTTTCTTTTCATTAGCTAAATTCTGCCTAAAAACGCACCAGACAGCGTGCCCTACATTGTATATATTGGATCCAAATGTGGTAGCTGCTGCGATAATGGCGTAATTGATTGCCAATGTATAGTCTGTGCTGGCTACGCGCAAGCTGATAACCGCTGCCGTAACTCCAAGAACAAGGTCGGGAAAAGCAGTGCCCAGAGACTGGAGCATCCCCCCGGCCAACTTCGTTTTGTGGCTTAAAGCTCCGGTTGTTTCTTCTATAATTTTTGCCGTGCCCTTCAATACAAAGAATGTTCCAAATAATAAAATTAAAATAACTGCCCCCATTCTTATTAAAGAGTTATAGCCTTCTCCTAAAAATTCTTCTAAAACAAAACGTAATATTAAAGCCCCCACCACAAAAGTAAAAAGCTCAAAAATTGTAGATTTATATATTTTCATTGTTTTATTTTTAGTATTTTTTATTAATAAAAATTTTAGTTTTAATATTCGAGGGAAATCTTCTTTCTTGATTTATTTTATATCTTTCTTGGTCCGCTATCAAGTGATTGTATAATGCATTATGGATGGGCAAAATGCATGAATGGCATTTTCTGAAACTTCTGACAATAGTTTCTGGGAAGATTGCTCAATTTTTAATTTAGATAATGTCTGCCAATCTTTTGACAGAATAAGCCTTAATATTTTTACAATATCCGAATTTATCCTTCGGCAAGGCTCAGGACAGTTTTTTTTTGATTTTGCGCAATTGCCGCAAATAATACCGCCTTCTTTGCCGGAGAAATAAATATTGTAAGGATTTAATTTCTCGTGGCAGCCGGCGCATTTTTGGACCTCTGAACGATATCCTTGTATCGAAAAAAAATTCCAGAGAAAATAATAAAAAATTATCGGCTGATTTATGGTCTCTCTGAAGGGCTTCTGGATATTCAGCTTTTCCATCACTTCGCTTATCAATATAAAAATTTCTTCGTCTTTTTCTTCGCCTTTTATAAAATTGTCTAAAATTTCTCCTATTCTGTTGGCAGTTTTAAACTTTTCTAAATCCTGCCAGATATTATCAAATTTTTCTATTATAGCTGTATCTGTAAGGGTTTTTCTGTTTTTACCTTGTATAAATTCTATCTCTGACATAAAAAAAATATCTATTCCGCTCCTTAACTTAGAAACAGTTTTTCTTATCGCTTTGGAAAAAATATCCAACCGTCCGAAATCATGAGTAAAAACAGAAAAAATTCTGTCTGACTCATTTACATTATTCTTTTTAAAAACAAATCCCTTTGTTTTATATTTTAAAGTCATTTTATGCCTCCGATTTTTTTGAAAAATTTTATTTCCTTCCTGATTTTTGCATGTTCAGTAGAATCTTTTGAATTAAGCATTTTACGATTAAGCTTCGTAATGCCGGACTTTAAATCTGTTTTAGAAATATTTCTGCCAAGTGCAGACGAAAAAACTTCTTTTACGAGTTTAGCTCTTTCCACCGGACTTAAATTAAGTCCCGACTGCCTTGAGGCTTGCCAAACATTGGTGTCTGTTTTCATTTCCTGCTCCAATTTTATTCTGGAAATCTCGGATTGACCTCCAAAAATTGAAGTATCTTGCCCTGCCTGCTGTTTTGACGTTCCTTTGCCTGCAACTGGTATTTTTAAACTGCCGGCTGCCGAATTTATGCCGCTCTCTTTTTCGTAAGTCAACGGCTGGCCACGCAGCTTTGAGTTTATTTCCCCGGTTGGTGTACCGCCATACTTTACTTCTGGCGTTATATTACTTGGTGCAAGACGCTTCGGTGTCGGTATTTTAATTGGCTTAAACTTATCATCTTCTTCTTGTCCACCCGTTCTTGACGGCATCTTCGATTCTAATGTGTCTCCGCCGGCAGAACCTCCAGATTTAAGTTTTGAAAGCCCTTCTGTAATACCTTTTTCTTCTTTCTCTTTATAAGATTTTACCGAGGTTTTTTGTTCCTCCTCAGATTTTTTTTCGGCAATATTAAGATTAACCCCAATAGCTTGTTGTTTTGGTATACTAGGGTACTCACTGGGTCGTTTTTCTGCTTCTTTATTATCTTGCAGCTGATTCGTACTTTCTTTTATACCAAATTCGGTTTTTTCAGTATCTATATTAAATATTTTAATAATCGCTTTTTTTATTACTTTTATAATTTCTACTAAGACTACAATAAAAATAAAAAAAACAATAATAACTATGACTAAAAATATAGATAAAAATATTAAATTATCTGTGTTCGTAAAATCAATATTTTTCAATAGAGAAAAATCAATCATCATTTTTTAATGAAGACTAAATAGATTTTGCCGTCAATTGTTATTTCCTTTTTAAAATCGAATTCATTTATTTGTTCTGAGGCGAAAAAATTATTGGCGCCAGACTCTTTTCTTAAATTTTCTTTCATTGATTCAGGCAATATGACACTAGTTCCTGCAGTATCGACAACAACTCCCATAGATAAACCTGCTTCTTTTCTTAAACTTCTTATACCCCTAATTATCTCCCTGCTTTCGCCTTCCCATTTCAATTCCTCTGTTATCTTTGTATCAAGCTCTATTTCTTTTTCAATTTTATCATCAAATATGATTTCTCTTATATTAACCTCGTCCCTGATTAAATCTAATAATTGACTGTCTCCTTTAATTTTTGTTTTAGGAGCTTTAATCTTAAAAAAAGCAAGGGGCTGCCTGACCTTTATTCCTTTTGCAATTCTTTCAGCTAAAACTAAATTAACAATCAATCTCACTTCATCCATTTTTTCTTCCAAATCCTTATCAATTTTCTTTTTATCCGATACTGGCCAGTCGCACAAATGCACTGACTCTGGCATTTCTTTTGTTCTTAAATCACGATATATTTCTTCTGAAAAAAATGGCATGGCAGGAGCCATAATTTTTGAAACAACAGATAGCGCGTACCGCAGAGTAGCAAGTGCGTCTTTTTTATCTTCACCCCCTTCCTTAAAACGATCTCTGCTTCGCCTTAAATACCACACTGAAAAGTCCTCGATAAAATCAGTGAGCGGGCGCGTTGCCAAATCAACGCGATAATTTTCGTAACCTTCTGTAATAACTTTTATTAACCCGTTGAGACGGGACACTATCCATATATCAAGTATGTTTTTACTGGAGCTTCCGGCTGGCGTGCCGTCTTGGTAAAGCTGGTAAAATGCCTGTACGTTATATAATCTGCTGATATTTTTCTTTACTATTTCATCAACGCCTTTTTCGGAGAATGAAAGATTCTCTGCCTGGACTACGGGAGAAGTCAGCATATAAAAACGCATCGCGTCAGCTCCATATTTTTCCATCATTTCCTTTGGATCGGGATAATTCTTTAATTTTTTAGACATCTTTTTTCCGTCTTCAGCCAATACAATCCCCGTCACAATACAATGCTTGAATGCCTCTACGCCGAACAATGCGCCCACCAATACGTGCTGGTAATAAAACCATGCGCGTGTCTGATCTTGCGCCTCACCGATAAAGTCTGCTGGCAGCCTCTTTTTTAAATTATTTTTATTTTCTAACGGATAATGCATAGTGGCAAATGGAACAGACCCAGAATCAAACCAAGTATCCAATACGTCGGGCACACGATGCGTTTTTCCTCCGCATTCACATTTAAAAACAACTTCATCAACCACATCTTTATGTAGGTCGGTAACTTTTTCTCCGCTGACTTTTTCAAGTTCTGCCGCGGACGCGAACACAAGTTCTTTTTTACATTTGCCGCACCTCCAAACAGGAATCGTGTTGGCCCAAAAACGCTGGCGTGAAATAGACCAATCACGGGCTCCTTCTAGCCACTGGCCGAATCTTCCTTCTTTTATATGTTCAGGAGACCATTGTATTTTCTTTGCAGTTTTCAGCAATTTAGACTTTATTTTTTCAACCGCAACAAACCAAGAACTTGTGGCATAATTTAATAGCGCCGTGTCGCACCTCCAGCAATGAGGATAAGAATGCTCATATTTTTGAGAATCGAATAAAAGATTTTTCCCTTTAAGATAGCGCACTATTTCTAAATCTGCATCACGGATTTCTTCTGGCTTATCTTTTGCCCTGGGTTTTAAATCAAGTCCGGCAAATTCTCCCATTTCTTCTTTAAATGTACCGTCCATTTTTACGTGCTGCACAAATGGAAGATTTTCTTTTTTACCTAATTCCATATCATCTGCCCCGAATGCAGGCGCAATATGGACAATGCCCGTGCCCTCTTCTGTATTCACAAAATCAGCAGCATAAATTTTCCAGCCATTTTCTCTGTTTTTTAATTTTTCATCTTTTGAATAATAATCGAATAACGGTTCGTATTCTAAACCGACTAATTGAGTGCCTTTTACTGTTTTGCTGATAATAGCGATCGATACGGGTTGATTTTGATTAATAACAACATTTCGAGCTTTAGCGACAATATAATGAGCCCCTTCATGTGCAACAAAATCATAATCTATATCTTTACCTACAGCTAAAGCCACATTACCGGGCAGCGTCCAAGGAGTTGTCGTCCATGCAAGCAAATATACGTCGCCCTTTAATCCGATTTTTTCCGGATTTTTCACTTTAAATTTTACAGTTGCCGATAAATCTTTTATATCTTTATATCCCTCTGCAACTTCGCCCTGGCTTAAGGTTGTTTCGCAACGGGGGCAGATGTGCATAGACCTGTAATCTTCGTAAATAAGTCCTTTTTTATATAATTCTTTAAAGGCCCACCATTCTGACTGCATATACTCAAAATCCATAGTACGATACGGGTTCTTCATATCCGCCCATCTTCCAAAACGCGGGATTATTGTCTCCCACTCGTGGATAAAGGTAAAAATACGGGCTCTGCAAAGGTCATTGAATTTTTTTACGCCCATTGCCACAATTTCTTTTTTGGATTTAGTTCCAAGCTCTTTTTCAACAATATTTTCTATTGGAAGCCCGTGGCAATCCCAGCCCCACTGTCGTTCAACATAAAATCCCTGCATGGTTTTGTAGCGAGGAATCACATCTTTAATCACGCTCTGAAGCAAATGGCCATAATGCGGAGTGCCGGTTGCAAATGGCGGGCCATCATAAAAAACAAAATCTTTTCGCTTGCCCTGAGCGGGTCGAAGGGTTTTTTCAAGAGTTTTTTCAAAAATTTCATTTTCTTGCCAAAATTTTAGTACCTCTTCTTCTTTTTTTGGAAAATTATACGACATATTTAAAGCTTATTTTTAATTTAATTCTCTTACCTCTCCTTTGTGAATCCTTTTTTCCAAAGGGAATTCTTCAATGGTTTCTTCTAAGGATAATCCCTTAACTTTTGCTTGTAATAAAGTTAAAGGTCCGTCATGGCTTACTATCAAAATATTCCTTTCCTTATATTTTTTGTCGGTATCTTTCAAAAAACTCATCATTCTTTTTAAAATTTCCGAATATGTTTCTCCTTTCGGAGGCCTTTGTTTAATTCTTTCTTCTTCTGATTTAAAGTGTTTCCACATGCTTTCGAGCGGACGCGCATTGAAAATCCCGAAATTAATCTCTCTCAATCTTTTGTCAAACTTTGGTTTTGCTTCCAAAATTTTCCCGGCAATCTCTGCAGTCTGCTTGGTTCTCAACAGATCAGAAGCGAAAATCAAATCAATATCTTGGCCCTCCGTGTCAAGCTTGTTTTTTAATTTTTCCGCTGATTCTCTGACGATTTCCCGCCCCAATATAGTAAGCGGATTTTTAAACTTTTCCGGCCAGTTTGAACAAATTGCCCTGACATTTGAAAGCGCCTGAGCATGGCGCATTATATAGTATTTATTTCTTAATTTCATGTGATTACATTTTTTCTAATGAATTGATTCCCAGCAGCCACATTCCATTCTTCATAATCGTGGCGAACGCATTTGTTAAAGCAATTTTATACGAAGAAAAATCATCTTTTTTATCTACGATTTTATTTTTTGCATAATAACTGTTAAAAATCCCTGCAAGCTCCGTAAGATACAAAACCAGATAATGTGGTTCGCATTTTTTTTCTGACTCTGAAACTATTTCCGGGAAATAATATATTGCCTTTTCCAGCCCGGTGATTTTATCCGGTATTTTTTTGAAAGACGGTTTTATTTTCTCTGCCTTGGCTTTTCTCAAAACAGATTCCGCCCTTGTATAAGAATATTGCAGATAGGGGCCCGAATCGCCCTCGAAAGAAATCGACTTGTCGAAATCATAAATAATATCAGACCCGATTGATTGCTTTAAAATTGAATATCTTACAGCTCCTATTGCAACGCTTTCTGTAATTCCTTTTTTCTCTTTTTCCGACAATTCCCTGTCTTTAATTTTTTCTTTTACCAGCTCTTCAACTTTTTCTATTAAAGATTCTCCTGTTATAACTTTTCCTGTTCTTGATGACATTTTTCCTTCAGGCAAGCGCAGCATTCCATGCCCAATATGTTTTGTTTTTTTTGCAAGTTTTGGCAAAACTTTACCCATCGCGCAAAGCATTACTTTAAAATACTCATTAACCTCATTCCCAGTCACAATTATTGATTGGTTGTAAGCATACTTTTTATATTTTAATTCTGCCAATCCCAGGTCCTTTGCCTCATAGGTCGGCAATCCCTCAGAATTAATGAATACCCTTGTATGGAGCCCGTATTTTTCTCCTTTAAAAATAACCGCCCCATTGTCACCTTTCTCAAAGATCCCTTCTTTCAGCCCCTTCTCCACAATTTTTTTGCCCAAACCGGAAACCTGGCTTTCAAAGATAAAATAATCAAATTTTGTGCCAAGCTTTTTATAAAGCATGTCGAAATGTTCCAGACTCCATTTTTTCCCTATGTCATAAAAATTATTAACCTCTTTGTCTGATTTTTCAAAAATTTTCTTGTTCAGTTCAATAATTTCTTTTTGGGCATTTTTGTCGCTTTCATACATATTAGAACCGAATGCATAGGCATTACCCAAAAATTTTGTTTTTTCTGAGATGGGAGCCGAATCTTCCGGCATGCTGCTTTTATTCTGCAAAATTCCCCACATGGCTTTTGCCACTGAAAGCCCCACATCCGACTGATAGCACACTCTTTTTACGTCAGCCCCCTGGAATTCAAAAATACGGGACAAAGATTCGCCGACTGCATTGCTCATTAAATGTCCGATATGAAACTCCTTCAAGATATTCGGGTCGGTATAATCAATTATGATTTTCTTGCTCTTTGATTCTTTACCCTTACCGAAATCTTCATCAATCTTTTTCAAAGAATCCGTAAAAACCTTGTCTGAAATAAAAAAATTAATGAATCCCGGGCCGGCAACCTCTATTTTTTTGAAAATTTTATTTTCTCCAATTTTTTCTTTTATCAGATTGGCTGTTTCTGTCGGATTTTTATTTAATTTTTTAGCCAAAACCAAAGCAACATTGGTTGAATAGTCTCCAAGATTTTTGTCGCCAGGAATTTCAACTGAAAAGGCGGGTATTTCTTTTACGACACCTGCCATCGCTTTCTCAATTATTTGTTTGATTTTATCTTTCACTGGATTGTTGTCCCAATAAACGGCTTATTATTTAAAAAATCTTCAAGCCTTTCCAATTTTTTCCCGTTAATCATTATAACCTTTAATTTCAGGGATGCAGCCAGTTTTGAAGCCCTGGGATCAAATGGCATTGAAAGCCCAGGCAGCCATTTTGAGCCCACGATGCGCTCAAAACTTTTCCAATCAATTTCTTTCAGCGGCTGCGCACCGGGAAACTCGCTCGGATTTTTATCATAAACATAATCAATGTTGGTTAGATTGATTATTGTTTTTATCCCGTGATTTTTTGCTATCAAGACAGCGTCGTAATCAGTTGACCAGCCCGGCTTCCAGCCGGCCCCGACCACAATATCTTTGCTGGTTTTTACCTTTTTGTTCGGGTCTGTGATAGTGTCAGGATAACAATTTCCAACAAACATCTGCTTTATAATTTCAGCATTCAATCTTGTGATATTAATCCCAATCCAATCCCTGTCGCTGCTTTTTGCCCCGAATTCTAATAAGGCTTTTTGATAAATTCTTGTTATTTTTCCCCCGCCGACAATAATAAAAAATCGCTTCTTATCCAGATATTTCTGCAGAGAGTGCTTAAAACTCTTTAAAAATCCTATATCAATGTCATTTGGAGCAACCAAAGATCCGCCTAAAGATATAATAATTGTTTCTTTTGTTTTTGATTGCATTATAGTTTCTGAAAGCCCGTAGCGAAGCGGAGGGAAATATATAAATCCAGCAATTTTTTGAAACTTTACAAAGTAAAATTAACTTTTAAAAAATTGCTGTAGAGTTGCGAAGCAACGGGGATTTCTATAGTTATTTCTATCATAAAATAAGATAAAAATAAAGTTTTATGCAACAAAAAAATCCGGCCAGACGAATCTGACCGGGAACACGATTGCCATGGATAGAAACCATAGCCTGACAGCCATCTAGAACCGGATACTACAACTCGGCGATAAAAGGAAGGTCGGGGTTGTTGTATCCCTGGAGAATCTTGTGATCGAAGTCCGACACCCCGAGAACAGCCGCAATGGCTTCTCTGGAGTATTCGAGTGCAATCACTAAAAACTCCGGATGCTTAGGATGAATCGCAACCACTGCTCCTGGTTCAAGTCCGCAAGAAAGCATATCTGCTTCTTGCCGACTCCATCCCTTTGGGCGGCGCAGAACAGTGAACTTCGCTTTTCTGCGGCGCTCGGCAAGATCTAATCCAAGCAGGTCCATCGGGTCTACCTCCAAAAAGAGTGCAGTTGTGGCTGAAGAACTATAATATTATTATCACATATATTTTATATTGTCAATATTAAACATTTATGCTAATATGATACCATAAAGCTATGAAGATTTATTCGGAAAACAAAAAAGCCAGTTATGATTACAATGTCCTGGAAAAATTTGAGGCAGGGCTGGTTTTGTTTGGACAAGAGGTAAAATCGATAAAAACCGGGCACATAAATTTGTCCGGCTCTTATGTCACATTTAACAGGAACGAACCATTTTTAGTGGGAGTAAAGGTGCCCCCATACCAGCCTAATAATGCCGGAGCTGATTACAATCAAGAGAGGCAGAGAAAGCTTCTTTTGAATAAAAAAGAGATAGATTATCTTATGGGAAAGTCTGCACAGAAGGGTTTTTCCCTTATACCCTTGAAAATTTATGATAAAGGTGGTAGGATAAAGCTCGAATTCGGATTAGCCAAAGGAAAGAAAAAATACGACAAAAAAGAGAGAATCAAGAAGAGAGATGTAGAAAGGGAAGTCAACCGCGAGCTGTCAGAATAACGCGGGAGTGAATGTTTCGATGACTAGTTCTTTTAAGTAAGGCAAGTTGAGCTTTCTCGGGGCTCTTTAATCTTCCGGGAAAAAACATAATTGCTAATTTATTTAATAAGCAACCCGCGTTAGCTTTCGCTTAATGCGGCATCTTCACCATTGACTCCTAATAAATGAATGAAGGTGTTATATTATTAGGATAGGCAGCTTACTTCTCCGATGAGATGCCGAAACTAAGGAGATAAGGCATTAAAAATTTTGTTAGTTTTCTATTTAATGCTCGAACATAAAAACTGACTAAACTTGTAGAATTGCTTTCAAAAACTTTTCAGACGCGGTTCCAAAACCGCCACTTCCACAATGGATAAAATATTAATCAACAATTTCATAAGGGCAAAAGAAGTGAGAGTAATTTCAGAAACAGGCGAACAGCTTGGCATTATGAATATATTTGATGCAATTGACTTGGCAAAATCAAAAGGTTTGGACTTGATTCAGGTTACAGAAAAAGTAGAGCCCCCAGTCTGTAAAATTGCAAATTATGGTAAATATCTTTACCAGCAGCAGAAGAAAGAAAAGAAAATGGCAAAACCCAAAGGAGGAGAATTAAAGGAAATAAGATTAACTTTTAATATTTCTCCGCATGACATGGAAACAAGGGCAAACCAGGCAAAAAAGTTTTTAGAAGAAGGAGATAAGGTAAAAGTAAATATGGCATTAAGGGGCAGGGAAAAAGCAATGGGAGGATTTG
>CAIMWV010000029.1 GCA_903845295.1 Candidatus Staskawiczbacteria bacterium | reverse complement strand
TGCCTGGTGGTTTGACTACGCCCACAAGACAACCCCGGACGACTTCACCATAGGCAGCATAAACAACCCGCCGCACCCCTACACCTCGGTCGGGAACTATTTGACGCGGCTGCAGATCTGCGATGACGTTGGCTGCTGCTCTACCCCCGGCAGCGTGACGGTGAAGAGCCCCTTGAGCGTGCCTGAATGGAAAGAGATATCGCCGTTCTAAGTAGGAACATAAAATTTTAAAACTAAGCCGCCCCGCGAAACGGGGCGGCTTTTAATTTCTATTTATGCACAGCTTGACACAGTAAAAGAGTGATATAATGAATAAACTTATTGTATTTTTTTAATGAGATACTCTTTGCCGAAAAAAATAATTCTCTTTTTTGCCGCGCTTTTTCTGGCAGTAGTTTTTTTATTGGTTTTTCTGGTAAAGGAAAAAACAATGGACGCCGGTCCAAAAAGACTGGCGTATAACCAAAGTATTATTGCAGAACCGGCCCCGCAAGAAATTATGCAGATGATTAAAACTGACAAAGACTATAAGGATTTTTCAGATTTGGTTAAAAATTTTAATCCTGAAATAGTCAATTATATTAAGTTAGGGTCTGCAGAATATGAAAAAATAAGACCTGAATGGCAAGAAGAGGGTTTTGGAGACAGGGTTGCAGCCATTGATAAAATCAAACTTACAGATTCAACTTACTGGGTTGAGTTAAAAAATAAAAATGATGAAACTAAGGGACTGCGTGCTTTATTGGACCTTGCGGGAAAAAAGTCGCTTTTTCTGGCAGGGTCAATATTAATAAATGCTAGCTTAGGATTATAAAATTAAATAATAAAAACATAGAATAATAAAAAATTAAAAAACCTAAAAATATATAAATTGTGGCAGTAAAATATTAATTCAGAAAAAAATGTTTATTTGCCTAAATTTATTTAAGATCATGAAAAAAATATTATTTTTAATCTCATTATCTATTATTTGCTTTCCCCTTTTTCCTTTATCTGGCCTTGCGGCAGTGTACGAGGTAACAGTGACCATAAACCAAGTAAGAGTGCCGGAAAGGGCGGCAATGATGTTAAAAGATCCCTCAAGTACGAAATTTAAAATGAACGGGGCTTCTAGAATAACGATAGTACAACATAGCCCTAATGACACCCCTCTTGACAGCGACGGCACTGTCAAGGCTAATAGAACTATTGCTTTTTATGATGGCCAAAGCGCAGGCGTTTCTTTCAGCTATGATTCTTCTGTGGCCACTAATCCAAAATATGCGGTGTATATAGAGTCGCTAGTATCTGCACAAGGAACTCTTATTAAATGCAGGGCAGATTGTAGCCCCGTTGCCGCTAACTCCGGATGGTATTATGAGGATTTTAATTACGATTATACTGGTGTTCCTAATTGGGATCACGCTGACTGCCCCAATCCTCCTTGTACCGGAGATACACGGAGTATCGCTGTTGATCCAATACATGTTGTTTCAGACTCTGTTACGCCTAGCACCAAATATTGGCGATCTCCCGCTATTGCCACTATAAATTAAAAAAGAGGTTTTTTCTTAAAAATTTACCCAGTCAAATAGAATCCAAAGGATTTTAATTTCGACTTTTTAAAAAGTTAAAATTATTTGACCGGGTGAAGAATAAAAAAGTCATTTATTTAATAAATTTTCAATTTTAAATCAAGATAACTGTGCATATTATTTTTTCTATAAAAAAAGTTTAATTATGCCTTATCCATCCCCTGTAAAATACGGATTTTTGCTTTTAATCTCTTTAACAGCGGTTTTTGTTTTTTATTTTCCTGCCGAAATTAAAGCATATACAGCCCCGCAAATTTTTGTAACAAAATTAAAAATAAACGGGGTTAATGGCAATGAAATAAAAGGGGAGTTTACGGTTGTAAACAGAGAAGCATATTATTCGGGTGGTTTGAATTATGAAATTAAGCTATTCCAACAGACTTCTCCTAAGGAAACAAATTTTGTTGATTTAAATGTCCCGAAAGAAACATTTTCCATCCCTCCCAACGGTACAGTCAATAAATCTTTCGATTATTTATATCCTATAAACATTATCAGCGGTGATTATACTTTAAGGGTGCAGGCCATAGCTGCAGTATTGGGCGGGTTAGGATGGCAAGACCAAACAGTTTCTCTCAAGGGAGGAAATAAATTTTTGGGGATACTTTTTCCTTCCTCTAAAATTTTGGTTGCAAGCAAGGAATACACGACGTCTGAGGGGGTGAATGTTTCGCCGGAAGAAACTGTAACAGCTTTCCTGACGGTAAAAAATCCGGGAGAAGAAATTACTGTTATACCCGATATTAAAATTTTTAAAAGGCAGGTTGATATGCCTTTGGTCAAGGAATACCAGGATTCTCCGATAATAATTGCCAGCGGCGGAACAAAAGAAATCAATTTGGAAATGCCGAAATTCATCGATTCCGAATCTTATCTGGCCGAAGTCCAATTTTACCAAAATCAGGAACAGGTTTCCGGCACTGAATTTTTCCGCTGGGTAGTGGCGGGAGAAGGAGGCAAGATATTAAACGTAAAGATAGATAAAGATTATTATAAGGCAGGCGACAATATGGAGCTGACAATCGAGTCAATTGGCCCTGCTGACGCAAGCGACATAGGCCAAGGGAGCTTAGACATTAATATTTTTGACAGTAATGGAAATCTTGTCGCGAAAACTTCGAAAGATGTTTCATTGAATTCCGACGTGCTTTCTACAACAGTTGAAATCCCTATACAGAATGATCTGCTTTCTCCTAAAATTGAAGTCAGTTTGGCCAAAGGCGGAAAAGTTTTTGACCAAAAGAGCATTGAATGTGCAATATTCTCTCCGGCGGCAAAAAAATTGGAAAGTGAACTTGCAATAAAAGAACAAATTGGCAGATACTTGTTTTATTTGATAATACTGGCAATAATTCTAGCCATCGGATTTTTAATTTATAGATTCAGAAAAAAAAGTTCTAATCCCTTCTTTACAAAATTATGGAAGGCGGGCAAAGAAAAATGAAAAATATTAAATTTTTCTTATTGGGTATTTTGTTTTTATCATCTCTCCTGTTTTTTACAGCCAAAACAGTTCGGGCTGATCTTGTGATTACATGGACCACCCCTCCTAATTCTACTAGCTCTGATCCTAATCCCAGCGGAACCTGGACAAGTACTGGGGGCTATATTGATGTTCACTTCATTGCCAATGGCGCCGATTATACTTGGGCGGGAACAACCACGGTCACTAACCCCACACATAGCCAGAAAGGAGTTGTTCTTTTAAGGTTGTCTTATGATTGGTTTGATAAATTTGGTGTTCCGCATCATGTTGCTAATGCTTTATACAATCGTTATAACTACACTAGTGGCGGCGGCGACATCTCAATACCCTTGGCCGGAGGAGTTTCTATCGCAACATGCGGCAATAATGCAGAAGCTTATTTTTATATTGATTATCAAATTTTTCCGGTACCTCCAGGTGTTTGCCCGACCGGCTATGTTTCAAGCGATGGAATTTGTGTTAAAGCTTCTACGGTCATAAAACCTACGCCTGCTGTCACTTGTTCTGCCGCCCCCAATCCTTCTCCAACAAACAGCGCTGTAAATTTTACCTCAACCGTAAGCAATGCCGGTGATGCCTGTTCCGGAAATACTTGCGCCTATTCTTGGACGAATTCATTCACAGCTGGTGATACCTCTTCAAACACCTGCACAGGCCCGGGAACAGGTTGTTCAGCTGCTTTTTTAACGGGTGGCACAAAAACAGCTACGGTCACAGTCACAAACGTTTTCGGAAGCACATCCGCTAATTGCCAGGTTACAGTTGTTCCTCCCCCCGCTGTTACTTGTTCTGCTGCCCCCAATCCTTCTCCAATAAACAGCGCTGTAAATTTTACCTCAACCGTAAGCAATGCGGGTACGGCATGCCCTGGAAATAGTTGCGCCTATTCCTGGACCAATGATTGTACGGGAGCATCATCCACTTGTTTATCAGAGCCATACACAACATTTGGAGTTAAAACAGCCACGGTCACAGTCACAAACATTGCCGGAAGCGCATCCGCTGATTGTCCAGTTACAGTTTTCGAGGCCCCCACTGGCGTTACTTGTTCTGCCAGCCCCAATCCTACTCCCCTAGGCGCCACTGCAACTTTTAGTTCCGCCGTAACCAACAACGCTGCAGCCTGTCCCGGAACTGTTTGCTCTTATTCCTGGGCGGGCGTTCCTTCTGATTGGCTTCTGCTCTATGCGAATCCAAACACTTGTAAAGCAGGAGGATCAACAGCAGCCAGCTGTTCAGTTAAATTTTTGACAGTTGGGGTAAAAACAGCCAAGGTTACGGTTACAAATATTGCCGGAAGCGCGACAAGCGCCCCTTGTTCGACTACTTCTTTTGTTGACTGTTCGTCAGGTTTTTTAAGCGACGGAATTTGTGTTAAAGCGACAACCGGTTCTCCGGTCATCATAACGCCAGGCACCAACTGTCCATCCGGCTCTGTCTTGAGCGACGGAATTTGTGTCAAATCAACAACAATATCATCTGCCCTTGCTTGTCCGGCTATTCCTGTCAATCCCTTAGTAAACCAGTCCGTAATATTCAGTTTGGCGGGATTTACTTGCCCGCCCAGTCAGACCTGCGGCTATCTCTGGACAAACACATGGTCCGGGACTGATACATCTTTAAACACTTGTAAAACAGGTTCGGGCGGATCAACGGCAAACAATTGTTCAGCCGCATTTTTATCAGCCGGCATAAAAACAGCCAGAATTACAGCAACAACAAGCGCCAGCGGAAATTTCGGCCCTATTGACTGTCCGGTTACAGTTACCAGTTCGCCCCCAGAAATCACCCAAGTCGACTCAAGCGATCCGTTGACAGTGCCGCCATTTACCGCCGGCACGTTCAGCACAGACTATTGTTCCGGCTCAATATTTTTCGGATGGACCTATCTCGACACGGCCGGCAACAATGAAAAATCATTCG
>CAIMWV010000028.1 GCA_903845295.1 Candidatus Staskawiczbacteria bacterium | reverse complement strand
TTTAATTCTACTTTGACAGATTAAAAAAAAAGCTTTGAAAACGTTTGAAATTCAATGATTTTCATTATTTTCAAGGCATCGAAAAACAAATTTATCGTTCCGAGAAATGTTTAATACAACGTAAAAATAGTAAAGAATATGGAAAAACACTGGCCTCTTCAAAAAAGAGGCTGATACGTTATCTTGTTGAATATGAGAGTTATTTTCAAAACAAGACCAAAAGGTTCTTTGATAAAGCTGAAAAATATTCATTGGGAATCTTAAAAAGTCACATGCGGAACATAGAGAGGATAAGTGAAGAATTAAAGGTTGATTATTTTCAAATGCAACATTTTATTACTGAGTCCAACTGGGATGCACGTCAAGTAACAGATAAGGTAGCGAGAACCGTTAGCTCGGTACTTCCAAAAAGAAAAATGACAGCTCTGATAATTGATGAAAGCGGTTGGGTTAAAAAAGGCGACAAGAGTGTTGGGGTCGGGCCCCAATATTGTGGTAATGTTGGAAAAATAGCCAATAGCCAGGTAGCCGTGTTTGCCTGTTTAAGCAATGGTGATTTTGCATCGATGGTCGATGCCCGTTTATACCTTCCGAAAGATTGGTGCGATAATCCAAGGCGTTGTGATGAGGCAGGCATACCTGAAGAAAACAGGGTGTTCAAGACAAAATTGGAACTGGCTGAAGATATTATCCGGCATCAAAAGGGAAATGGCATTTCATTCGATTTTGTCACGGCTGATGGATATTACGGGAACGATGCTGATCTTGCCCGGACAATAGACAACATAGGTTATCTGTATATGCTGGACATTCATGCCGATCAGGAAATATACCTGGAAAAGCCGGAATTATTTCTTCCCGAACGAAAGAGTCCAAGAGGTCGTGAACCAAAAAGGCTTAAAGCTTCGATCGATGCCATAAATGCTAACGAGTATTTAAAGACCCTGAAAAGCAGCGACTGGCAAACATTAACAGTGCGCAATACCACAAAAGGGAAGCTCATTGGGGATTACCATTTTGCAGATGTTTTCATTTGGAACAAGGGATCGAACCAGATAGAAGCACGATTACTGGTAATACGCAAAACGAAATCGGTTAAGAGTGCTGTTGAGATAAAGTATTCGTTTACAAATGCTAATCTTGAACAATACACAATGGAGGGTTTGGCATACATGCAGGCAGAACGATATTTTATTGAGCATTGTATAAAAGAATCAAAACACATTCTGGGAATTGATCAGTTTCAGACACGCAAGTGGCTTGCCTGGCAGCACCAGGTAGCGCTCAACTTTTTAGTCTCATCGTTCATATTGAAGGAAAAACTTATTTGTTTTGATGATGCTCCATTACTTTCAGCAAGGGACATAAAAGAGTTTATAGTCTTTGAGTTGTATAAGAAAATGTCTAAAGACCAGATGATAGACAGAATCTTCAACCGACACCTTATTCGACAAAGGGATATAAATAAATCATTTACTAAAAAATCTAATCTGTCAAAGTAGAATTAA
>CAIMWV010000027.1 GCA_903845295.1 Candidatus Staskawiczbacteria bacterium | reverse complement strand
TTTAATTGACAGTTTAAGTGGGGCACTTGCCTCCTAAAAAGTAATGGAGGCGTTTAAAGGTTGGCTAGCTTCGGATGGAAATCGAAGCGATAGGGCAAAGCCATAAGCCAGCTTTACTGCAAGACGGCTATGTCGCGCAGTTGCGAAAGCAGAACTTAGTGAACCGACGTGTATTTCATAGAAAACACGAAGATCATCAGCCAAAAGCTACTCCGGGGATAACAGGCTAGTAGAGCCCGAGAGTCCATATCGACGGCTCTGTTCGGCACCTCGATGTCGGCTCAACTTATCCTGGGGGTGGAGCAGCTCCCAAGGGTCCGGCTGTTCGCCGGTTAAAAAGTTACGTGAGCTGGGTTCAAACCGTCGTGAGACAGGTTGGTCCCTATCTACTGCAGGCGTTGAGTTTTGAGGGGATTTGTTCCTAGTACGAGAGGACCGGAACGAACTGACCTCTGGTGTATCAGTTGTCCTGCCAAGGGCATTGCTGAGTAGCTAAGTCGGGAATAGATAAACGCTGAAAGCATATAAGCGTGAAACTAACCCCAAGATGAGAACTCGTAGATTCCCCGCAGATTACGGGGTTGATAGGCTCCAGGTGTAAGCTCAGTAATGAGTTCAGCCGGGGAGTACTAATAAATCATTTTATCCTTCGATATACTTAGCATTTGAGTATATTGGAATCATTTTTAAGCGTAAGTTTAGTTGTCCACACTTCACCGTGTACACACTAATAGATACAGATTTTAGGTATTTTCAGCCTTTTGTATAATTTATATATGAAGGGTGCAAGAATATTTTGTTTGCAAATAGAAATCGTGAATAGTGTAAGAGAGCTATACTGGAAGTGCTCCACCTGATCCCATTTCGAACTCAGAAGTGAAATCTTCCAAGGCCGATGGTAGTGTTTATCGCGAGAGTAGGTAGCTCTCCTACATTGTTCATGATTTTTTATTTTACGGCGATATTTTGCGCGAAAGCAGGCATCGCCGCCAAAGAGCTTAATCCGGAAAACCGCGTTGACAATATGCGGTTTTTTGTTTAGGATGACATTGGTTCATTCCCAAAACCCTTTTTAGGAGACGCCAACCATGGCGAAGGTCTTGAATGCCCAGGAACAGAGCTGGGTGAGGATACTCACTGCGATGAAGCGAGGAGATTATCTAGAATTCGATTCGCTTCCTCAGAAAGTCAAAAGGCCGCTGATGGCGACGGCTGGAGGTATCTATCCTCATGATGACGATGAGGAGGAGCCCTCTATGTCCACGCAGATGGATCGGCTGCAATCGCTGGTTTATCTGATGGGTGCGCCGGCAGCCGTAAAAAGCGGCTATTACGGCAAGGCTTTGGCGGCCATGCGCAAAGCCATCAACACGCAAATCCGCCTGATCAAGCAATAACAATGCAATGCGGTTCTACTGTTGTACAGCCGCTTTTTTTTGACTTTTTTCGAATAAAATGCTATTTTATAATTGTTCTTTAAGTTTGAAATGGCTTCTTGCAAGGAGGTGAATACCATGTTAGACACAGCTTTGCGGCATGCAATTTACGCTAAGGTCCAGCTTTTGGGAATGGATGACTGGCTGAAGTTGCGGCATGGAGAGAGGGAAGCTCTTGCAGCCTTTGCCAAAAGCAATGGATTTGCCGTAGAAAGTTTAGCGGCATATTTTGCCGAGGAGTCGGGGATTGGCTGGCCAAAAAGTAAGACTATCCCAGCGCAGCCAACTGCCGAGATTCCGGCACAAAGGTCTTGGCAGGCCATGTGTTCTCCGTGGCTTGATGATCCCGACATTGTCATTGGCTAAGCCCAAGCCAGATGTCCCTTTTAGTGAGCTCAAATTCCTAATAAGGGATTTTTTTTGCTGTTGCATTAATCATAATCAGGGGGTAAAATGACGTATACAAAAAAAATTGGATACCCTTCGGCAAGCTCAGGGCACTTCGACTCGCGCAAAACAAAACTTGCACTGAGCGGAGCCTGAACGAAGCGAGGGGATGGGAAGTGTGAAGGCTGTTAAAGATTTTTCAATAAATAGAAAAAAGAACGGTTTGCTAAAATTTTTAATTGGAGCAGTCGCTCTTTTATTTTTTTTGTTTATCCTAAATATTTTTGTATCTCCTGTCAGAAATTATTTTTATGCGGTATCTGTCCCGATCCAGAAAACTTTTTGGTCTGCCGGAGCTTCGTCATCTTCATTTTTAGGCTCTTTTTTGCAGGCGGGATCCTTGGCAAAAGAAAATGAAAATTTAAAAAACGAGAATCAAAAACTTTTGGCGGAGGTTTCTTCTTTGCAATCACTAGAGCAGGGAAACCAGGCACAGAATGATGCTTTTGCTGCCTGCCAGAACAGCGGATTTAAATTGGTTATGGCCGGGGTTATCGGCTTGGACGATAATGACGTTCTTTCGATAGATAAGGGTTCAGCCGACGGGATTTCTGATGGCATGCCGGTTATCAACCAGCAGAATGTATTATTCGGCAAAGTGCTGAAGGTTTATAGAGATTTTTCACAGATAATGCTTGTTTCAAATAAAAACAGCGTTGTAAATGTCAAAGTCCAGCAAAGCGATACTGCATTGCCGGAAATTGACGGCGTAGTCAAAGGAAAAGGCGGATTAAGCGCATATTTAGATTTGATCCCCATTAATGACACAATAAATCCGGATGATATTTTGGTGACATCTGCGATAGAAAAATCATTTCCTAAAGATTTGTTGGTGGCTAAAGTCATCCAAAAGGAAAAAAATGACCAAAAACCCTTCCAAAGTGCCCAGTTAGACTTATTTTTTGATGTTAAAACGGCAAATAACTTATTTGTAATTACAAATTACAAACAAACCAACTGAAATGTGGAAAAAGGTATTGGTTATAATCCTTCTTTTTTATTTTCTTGCGCTTCTGCAAAATAGTTTTTTTACCCATTTTAATTTGCTGGGATCCGTTCCTAATCTGGTTTTTATACTTTTTTTTCTGCTTGTTTTTTTCGAGAAAAAAAAGAAAAAATATCTGATTATTCCTTTAGCTATAGTAGCAGGGCTTTTTTTGGATATTTTTTCGTATACATATATAGGGCCATCAATTGTGCCGCTTATAATTATAGGGATTCTATTAAAAAAAATACAATCATTGCTGAAAAATAGGGAAGATAATTACCCTTTTGTTTATTTTTTGCCTCTCTTTTTGATATGTTTTGCTGTTTACGAAGCTTTACTTATGATTTCTCTGCATTTTTTTGATTTATCACATACCCTGATAAATTTTGATTTAAGGTTTGCAGCCGGTATAGTTTATAATTTGTTTTTTGCAATTATAGGGTTTTGGATTTTTAAGAAACATGCTTAAAAAATACAAAATTAAAAATTTAAACGTTGATATCGAGCCTCACGAGGTTTTTTTAGATAAACTGGCCCATTCCAAAGAAGAAGAGCTTGGCTTGTCTGAAAAAAAATTTGAGGTGCCTCTGAAAGAGAAAATATCTTATCTTTTATTCTGCATTTTCTTTTTTTTAGCGTTGATATTGTTTTCAAGAGTTTTTTATTTCCAATTTTTTGAAGGGAAAAAATTGTATACTGAGGCAGAAAATAACAAGGGTAGTGTGAATCTGATCGTGCCTACACGAGGCATAATTTACGATAAAAATATGACAAAGCTTGTGTTGAATTCTGCTGCTTACGATTTAATTTGCGACAGGGCCCGCTTTTCTTTTTCCTCTGACCAAATTTCCAGAGAAATTACAGAAATCGCCGATACTGTCGGTTTGAATCCGCAAGATATAACCGATAAAATCCAAAATACTGATTCTTCAGAGGTTCTGTTTGCAGATAATATCGACCACGAAAAACTTTTATTATTAGAAGCGAAAATAAATGCTTTTCAGGGATGCAGAATCCAGCAGAATACTGCCAGAGATTATGTTTTAGGCCCGATTTTTTCTCAGGTTTTAGGATATACGGCCAGGATAAACAAAGATGAATATTCAACCTCGACTGGATATGCGATTAATGACTACATCGGGAAAACCGGTCTGGAAAAATATTACGAATCATATTTAAGGGGTGCAACCGGACAATCAAAATCTAACATTTCAGCTGCAGGCTTGCCTGCGCAGACAGGCTCTAAATTGGGCAATCAAGTGCTTTTACCGCCAGAACCGGGAGATAACTTGGTATTGAATATATATGCTGATTTGCAGACGCAGCTTTACAACGCGCTGGAAAAAAGCATACAAAAAATGGGAGGAAAAAAAGGAGCCGCTGTTGCAATGGACCCGAGAACCGGGGCGGTTTTAGCATTAGTTTCTTATCCATCTTACGACGATAATTCATTCTCTGGTGGAATTTCACAGGCAGATTACGATAAAATAGTGGATGATCCCAATAAACCTCTTTTCGACAGAGCAATTGCTGCAAAATATCCGACAGGTTCTACAATAAAGCCATTTGAAGCGTCGGCCGCCTTGCAAGAAAAGATAATTTCTCCAAATAAGCAAATTAATGACCCGGGATATATTTTAATACATAGCCAGTACGATCCAAATGTAGTTTACAGATATGGCGGAGTCGAAGCCCATGGATTGGTTGATATGAGAAAGGCCATTGCTGTTTCGTCAAACATTTATTTCTATACTGTTGGCGGGGGATACGAAGACCAGCAGGGATTGGGGCCTCAAAGGATCAAAAAATATCTTTCGCTTTTCGGCTGGGACCAAAAAACAGGAATTGATTTGCCGGGCGAATTTTCCGGATTTATCCCAGATCCTGCCTGGAAAAAAGCAACAAAAGGCCAGTCCTGGTATGATGGAGATACATACAACCTTGCAATCGGACAGTCGGATTTGCAAACAACCCCTTTACAGGTGGCGTCAGCTTACTGCGCAATTGCAAACGGCGGAACTTTGTACAGGCCGCAAATCGTAAGTAAAATTATTTCTGGCTCTGATGACTCAGCAAAAACCGTTCAGGAGTTTGAACCGCAAATTATCAGAAGCGGATTTATCGACCCTCAAAACTTAGAAATTATCAGAGAGGGGATGAGAGATGGTGTAGATAAGCCATACGGACTATCTGCGATGTTGAATAATCTGCCGGTATCCGTTGCAGCCAAAACCGGAACAGCTGAAATAGGTTTGGTAAATCATTATAATGTTTGGTCATCAGTTTTTGCTCCATATGACAATCCGCAGATTGTTTTAGTTGTGACAGCTGAAGACGTAAATGGTTTGGGAGCAGTCACATTGCCGGTTGCTCACGACGTTTTGCAGTGGTATTTTAGTAAAAAATAGGTTAAGATAATTAAATAAAATAACAGCGCAAGGTGTTCAGCGAAATTTTCAGCAATAATGTATAAGATATATCATGCTAAAAATTTCGAAGCAAATCTGCTCGCCTCGCTCGCAGACCCGTGCCGACAATCGAAGAATTAAGGAAAACAAGATTAGATAAGCTAAAAAAGCTGCAGGCAGCCGGGCTTTTGGCGTATCCCGCAAAAACAAGCAGGACTAGTTCTATTGCGGAAGTTTTGGAAGAAAAAGAATTTAAGAAATTATCTAAATCTAAAAAAGAAATTGTTTTAGCCGGCAGAATAATGGCCATGAGGGGACATGGCGGAGCAACTTTTCTGGATATAAACGATGGCTCGGGAAAAATCCAGGTAATCATAAAACAAGATAAAATAGGGGAGAAGGGATATCAATTTTTCCTGGATGTTTTTGACATAGCTGATTTTGTTGAAATAAAAGGGACTTTATTTACAACCCAGAGAGGAGAAAAAACAATTGAGGCCGAAGATTATAAAATGCTTTCAAAAGCATTGTTGCCCTTGCCGGAAAAATGGCATGGGCTGCAGGACGTTGAAGAAAAACTGAGAAAAAGATATCTGGATATTATTTTTAATCCGGAAGTTAAGGAAATGATTGAAAAAAGGACGATGTTTTGGGCTTCAATGAGGGAATTTTTAGTTGAAAAAGGATTTTTGGAGGTGGAAACACCTGTTTTGGAAACTATTCCGGGCGGAGCTGACGCACGGCCGTTTATAACCCATCACAATGCCTTGGATATGGATGTTTATTTGAGAATTTCAATGGGCGAATTGTGGCAAAAAAGGCTGATGGTGGCGGGATTTGAAAAAACTTTTGAAATAGGCAGGCAGTTCAGAAATGAAGGAATGGACTCAGAGCATCTGCAGGATTATACTCAGATGGAATTTTACTGGGCTTATGCAGACTACGAAGACGGAATGAAATTTGTTGAAGAAATGTACAAATACATTGCCAAAAAAACCTTTGGAACGTTGAAATTCAAAATTAGGGGATTCGATGTTGATTTAGGAAAGAAATGGGAAAAATACGATTATACTTCAACAATTGCAAAATATACTGGCGTAAATATTGACGAAGCCAGTCTGCCAGAAATAGAAAAAGCTTTGCAGAAATTGAAAATTGATTATGACAAAAAAGGTTTTAATATCACAAGGGCAATCGATAATTTATGGAAGCATTGCAGAAAAAATATTTCAGGCCCGGGATTTTTGATAAATGTTCCGATTATTATGGAACCGTTAGCTAAAAAAATGGAAAAAAATCCGAAATTAGTCCAAAGATTCCAGGTTATTTTAGCCGGTTCGGAAAACGGCAAGGGCTATTCAGAATTAAACGATCCGATTGATCAGGCGGAAAGATTCGCCGAGCAGCAAAAATTGAGGGAAAAGGGGGACCAGGAAGCGCAAAGATATGATAAAGATTTTATTGAAGCCTTAGAGCACGGGATGCCGCCAACCTGCGGATTTGGCGTTTCAGAAAGATTATTCAGCTTTTTGATGGATAAGCCAAGCCGCGACTGCCAGATATTCCCGTTAATGAGGCCTAAATAATTAAAATTATGCGACAAGAAAGTGAACTGGAAGGAGGAAAAAAAGAAGACAAAATGTCTGATGCTATAGAACGAGGCAAATTTTTTTTCACCTATGATAGTCACCCTGAAAATAAAGTAATATTTGAATCCAGCTGGCATCCGGAGCATTTAAAAATAAAAGTTCATATTGGTCCAAATAAGGAAGAAGCAAAAGAATTCCCCCCCAATTTTTTCATTGAATTTAGCGATGATGTCTTGGTGGTTCCAGGACATGGATTTTACAAATTTTCTTTCAACAATCCGCATTTTAATATCGCAGGCAAAGAGTTTGATTTTGCGGATATTTGTCCCGATACCGTACTTGAAATGAACACAGATTCTAGCAGACGAATTGTTCACGGAGGTTTTGACCCCCATCTGATAACTATGTTCAGATTTGATTCGCCGCTTGATTTCCTTGTTTTGCTTCACGAAATGGGCCACGAAGCGGATTTTGAAAAAAGAGGTAAGAAATATTTCGGAATGGGCAGTGGAATATATGAAAAAGATCCTGTTGGTATTGGCGGGGTGGAAAGAAATGCTTGGGCAGAGGGTTTTAAGATAATTAGAAAACTTGATCTTCCAATAGAAAAGAACCTCTTGGATTTAGCGCAAAAAAAATTACAAGGATATCAAGAACCATTCGGGACTTATAAAGAATATGCCAAACATCCGAAAAAATCTGGTTATCAAGCAATTACTGATAAAGAAAGGAGAGAGGTGAGAGAATCCGACGAGCATATATTACCATTTGGCGGCAGCAAATTAAAAAAAGCGAAAAGAAAAAAATAATATTTAAAATTATGTTAGATATAAATTTTATCAGGGAAAATCCAAAAAAAGTTAAAGAGGCCTGTGAGAAAAAGAACGTCAAAATCGATGTTGACAGGGTTTTGGCATTGGACAAAGGGAAGAGGGAGTTAATGACAGAAATGGAAGCGCTGAAGGCTGAACAAAATAAAATCAGCAGGGGGGGCAAAGACAATAATGTTTTGATAACCCAGGCCAAAGAAATAAAAGGAAAAATAAAATCAATGGCGCCGGAATTGGAAAAAATTGAAACAGAGCTGAAAAATCTGCTTTTACAACTGCCCAATATTCCTTTTGAAGATGTGCCGGTAGGAAAAGATGATTCGGGAAATATTGTTCTAAGAAAAGTCGGGCATACTCCGAAGTTTTTATTCCATAAGCCAAAGGATTATATGGAACTGGGAAAAGTTTTGGATTTAATTGATACAGAAAGGGCCGCAAAGGTTTCAGGTTCGCGTTTCGGATATATAAAAAATGAGTTGCCTTTGCTTGAGTTTGCTTTGATAAATTTGGTGATGGATACGGTAAAAAAAGAAGGGTTTGTCCCTGTAATTCCGCCGGTGATGGTAAAAGACCAGATGGCCCGCGGAACGGGATATTTTGAGGCCACAGATGAAAAAGAGGCATACTATTTTCCGGAGGATAAAATGTATCTGGTCGGTACGTCCGAGCAGTCTCTTGTGGCGATGCATACAGACGAAATTTTAAATGAAAAAGATCTGCCTTTGCGCTATGTGGCATTTTCAACATGCTTCAGGAGGGAAGCCGGCAGCTACGGAAAAGACACAAAAGGAATTTTGAGGGTCCATCAGTTTGATAAACTGGAAATGGTTGTATTTTCAAAGCCGGAGGATTCCGGAGATGAGCACAAATTGCTTTTATCCGTTGAAGAAAAACTGATGAAGGCATTGGGCTTGCCGTACCAGGTGATAAATATATGCACAGGAGACTTAGGCAGGCCGGCTGCCAGAAAATACGATATTGAAGCATGGCTGCCTTCTGAAAAAAAGTACAGGGAAACGCATTCAACTTCAAATTGCACTGATTTCCAGGCGCGTAGATTAAACATCCGCTACCGCGATAAATCCGGGAAAGTCAACTTTGTACATACTTTAAATGGAACGGCTTTTGCAATCGGCAGAATTCTGATAATGATTATGGAAAATTACCAGCAAAAAGACGGAAGCATAAAAGTCCCTAAAGTTTTACAAAAATACTGCGGTTTTAAGGTCATAAAATAGACAAAAATTGGAAACTGAAATCAACGGAATCAAGACGAATTACCAGGTTTTTGGTGAGGGTAAGCCCTTTTTAATTTTGCACGGCTGGGGGTCTAATTCTGACAGGTGGGTTGCTGTGGCAGAAAAAATTTCGGAAAAAGGTTTTAAGGTTATTATTCCTGATTTGCCAGGGTTTGGAAAGTCAGACCCTCTTTCAGTTCCATGGGATACAAACAAATATATTAATTGGGCCGAAGGCTTTGTGAAAGAATTGAATCTGGGGGATTTTTATCTTTTAGGCCATTCTTTCGGCGGAGCCTTAGCATCGAAGATAGCGGTTAAACATGCGCAGGAGATTAAAAAATTATTTTTGGTTTCTGCGGCCTGTATAAGGAAAAAAACGGCAAAAAAGAGTTTTTTCAGGAAAATTTCCAAGGTTGTCAAAATCTTTTATTTTATCCCGTATTACAGTTTTTTCAGGAAAGCGATTTACAAGTTTATAATCCGCAAATCAGATTATGTTTATGTGGAGGGGATTATGAAGCAGACTTATTTAAATGTTGTTTCCGAGGATCTGTCTTTCCATCTGCCGTTCATCAAAGTCCCGACGATTATTATTTGGGGAGATAAAGACGAATTTACTCCTATAGCGGACGGCTATTTTATAGAAAAACAGATTAAAAAATCAAAAATTATCGTAATTCCCGGCGCCGGCCACGATTTGAACAGAAAACAGCCGGAAATTTTAGCAGAAAAAGTTTTAAATAATATCTGAAATGTTTATTTTATTAAACACGATTTGGCTTATTTGGGAGATAAAATATGTCCTGTTCTGGCTTTATTTGTGGCAGTTGAAGGATTACCATCTGGGCAGGTTTGCTGACCATTTCAGGACTCATAAAGGCAAAAAAATATTTTTAAACTTAATCCAGCTTGTCAAAATGGCTTTGCTGATTTTATTCCTGATAGCAAGCCCGATGTTTGTTTATTTGTTTTCCATTTTATTCCTGGTTTACCTGGCAGAATCAATTTTATTCTTAAAGGGGATTTTCAACAGATCAGTAAAAAAGCCGCGAAAAACCCTCAAGGCGCTATTTTTGACCGCTGTCTCTTTTGCAGTAGTTATTCTATTTTTAGTCCAGGCATCTAAATTCAAAGATTTATACCAGCCGGTGTTGCTTTTGGTATTTGATATTCTGACCCCGATAATTATTTCTGCAATTGTACTTTTATTCCAGCCATTTTTTGTTTTGCAGAGAAATAACACATTAAGGGAAGCCGGAAATAAAATGGAAAAGATAAAGTCAGTCAGCGGGCTTAAAGTTATTGCCATTACCGGAAGCTACGGCAAAACATCGACCAAGGAATTTTTATCAACGATACTTTCCAAAAAATACAAGGTTCTAAAGACAAAAGAGCACCAGAATTCTGAAATCGGCATTGCTAAGTGCATCCTGCAGGATTTAAAGCCCAGCTACCAGATTTTTGTTGCTGAAGTCGGCGCGTATAATAAGGGAAAAGTGGAAGAAGTCTGCTCCATGTTAAAGCCGAAAATCGGCATTGTGACGGGCGTAAACGAACAGCATATGGCGCTTTTCGGTTCATTAAAAAATCTGCTTTCAGCAGAGGGAGGCGGGGAACTGGCCAGAGCATTGCCGAAAGATGGAATTTTGATTGTGAATGGCGATAATAAATATTGTTTGAATCTGTATAAAAAATTTGACGGGAATAAAAAAATATACGGTTTAAGCAATAAGATAATAGATTTAGATATCTGGTCAGACGGCATTACTGTTCAAAGGGACCGGATTTCATTTTTGGCGATTGATAAAACCGGGGAATTAATGCATTTTGATGCAAAGGTTTTGGGCAAGCAAAATGTGCAGAATCTTTTAGGAGCTATTTTGATAGCAAAAGAATTGGGCATGAGTTTTGGAGAAATTTCCGAGGGCTGTAAGGATATTTCAGAGGAACAGGCCGGAATGACCTTAAAACACGGAAAGCACGGCATTGATATTATAGATTCCTCTTATTCCGCGAATTCCGACGGAGTTTTTGCTGATTTGGATTATTTTTCGATTTTTCTAAATAAAAAGGTTATTGTCATGCCTTGTTTGATTGAATTGGGTAAAAAATCAGCGGAAATCCATGAAAAAATCGGCAGAAAGATCGGAGAAGTTTGTGACTTGGCTATAGTAACAAGCAAAGACAGGTTTAAGGAGTTGAAACAAGGAGCCGTAGAAGCCGGAATGGATGGCAAAAATATTTTATTGTGCGACAATCCTCAGGATATTTACTCGATGATTACGCTGTTTTGCAAATCAGGCGACACAGTTTTACTGGAGGGCCGGGTTCCGGCAGAATTAATTAATTTGTTGACTGAGTAAATATGCCAGAAAAACAGGAACAATTTAAAAGAGAGAGCGGTGTATCCAGAATAGTTGGTGTTACGCCCGAGGAAGAACAGAGCGCACTAAAAGGAGCCAAGGAAATTTTTAATGATATGTCCGAAAAAGAAATTTTTATAGGTGAAAGGAAATTTAAGGTGGAAGATTTGGAAAGAGATAAAACACCCGAAGAGAAAGAAGTTATCTTGGGGATATTGGAAAAAATGCCCGAATTTGTAAAGCAATACGGCGGTTCTCCAATAAATATTTCAGAGAACCATATTCGCATTTTGGATATAAATAAATTGGACGAGGAATCTCAAGGTAAAATAAAAGTGGAGGGAGGAGCAGGACACTACAATTCCCAACATTTTATATATATTTTTCCTGATGATAAAATTTTACTATTTGCGTCAAAGCTTGCACATGAAGTTATTCATTTTAATGCTTTTCAGTCACATGAAAAAATCCAAGGGGAAGAAAAGTTAATGTTAAAATCAAGACGAGTCGGTTTGAACGTTGAAACGCGTAATAAATCTGGCGCCTATTTTCATGACATAAACGAAGCAGTAACGGAGGAATTAGCCGCATTATTTGGCAAAAGATATTTCGCAGATATACCAGCCTTAGCCGGATCGGTAAAAAGTGTAGAGGAATTGAAAAAGATCTTTTTACAAAAACACCCGGATAGATCACGATTAGCAGAAAATATATTATGCATATTGAAGGCAGCTGATAATGTTGATAAAGTAAACGTCGCCTTTTATAGCTATCCGGATGAAAGAGAGAGACTAGACGGGGCTATTGATGCTATTTATGAAGAAAATAAAGATAAGTTTTCTCAAAGGAGTGAAGTTTTTGATGTTTTTGCTCGGGCAGCAATGTCTGGAAATTTAATGCCATTAGCTAGGTTAATAGAAAAGACTTTTGGCAAAAGAGCCTTTAGAAAATTAGGCGAGTTGAGTAAAAAAAAATAAAAATAATGAGATATTTTAAACCCATATCAATTTCAT
This sequence comes from Candidatus Staskawiczbacteria bacterium, assembly GCA_903845295.1. Lineage (GTDB taxonomy): Bacteria > Patescibacteriota > Minisyncoccia > Minisyncoccales > Staskawiczbacteraceae > XYD1-FULL-39-28. The sequence goes on along the minus strand of CAIMWV010000027.1, from coordinate 69,215 downwards.
TATCTCCGAATGTTGAGAAAGATGATTTACATCTGGCTCTGAATTTGATTATACGCCCATGGCTGTGGAAAAAAGGGAGGGCAACAGAAGAACTGGAAAATAAATTTAAAAAATATTTAGGCATAAAATATGCCTTTTCTTTTAATTCCGGCAGGAGCTCTTTTTTTGCGATTTTAAAATCCCTGAATCTGCAAGAGGGGAGCGAGGTTTTATTGCAGGCGTTTACGTGCAACGCCGTGCCGAACCCTGTTTTATGGGAAGGTTTAAAGCCCGTTTATGTAGATTGCAACAAAGATGACTTCAATATGGATGCAAAAGATTTAGAGCATAAAATTAATGTTAAAAGCAGGGTTGTGGTGGTCCAGCATACTTTTGGATTGCCGGCGGATATGGATCAAATTGGGGGAGTTTGTGGTTCAAACAGCCTTATTTTAATCGAGGATTGCGCACATTCGCTTGGAGCTGAATTCAACGGCGAGAAAGTCGGTTCTCACAGCAAGACTGCGTTCTTCAGTTTTTCAAGGGACAAGGTAATTTCTTCTGTATATGGCGGAATGGCCGTGACAAACGACGATAAATTAGCTGAGAGCCTTCGGCAGGCTCAGGCCGATTTTGGCATGCCAAATTCATTTTGGATATTCCAGCAATTATTGCACCCAATTCTTTTAAATTATATTATTCTGCCGATTTATAATTTTTTGGATTTGGGAAAAATATTTCTGGTTTTATCGCAATGGCTCCATATTTTATCTAAGGCAGTCAGCTGGCAGGAAAAGCAAGGGAAGCGTCCGGATTATTTTCCAAGAGCTATGCCGAATGCATTGGCTGCAATGGCCCTGAACCAATTTGACAAATTGGAAAAATTCAACAGCCACAGGCAAAAAATTGCTGATTATTATTTTGAAAATCTGAAAGATGCCAAATTCCAACTGCCTAAAAAGTTTGAGAACAGAAAAAATATTTTCCTGCGCTTTACTGTGAAACATTCCGATGCCAACGAGATAATTTATAATGCATGGCATAAGCAGAACATCCTGCTCGGCGACTGGTATACCACTCCGATAGCCCCGTTTGACACAAACCTTGAAGAAATGAAATATATAAAGGGCAGCTGCCCGAATGCCGAAGATCTGGCAAAAATAACATTGAATCTGCCAACCCATATAAATATTTCGCAAAAAGATGCCGAAAGAATTGTTAATTTTTTGAAGAACTATGAATAAAGAAGATTTTAAAAAAATTGTGATAGAAGAATTTTCTGCGCAAAATGCGCAAGCCAAATATTCTAAATTTGCGCACAACGGCCTCTGGATCGGCGAAGATTATTTTATTTCTAAATATTTTGCTGATAGAAAGGGCTGGGTATTAGACTTAGGTTGCGGCACTGGCAGAACAACAATTCCGTTGGCAAAAATGGGATACAATATCATAGCTGTGGATTTAGTTCCTGAAATGATAAAAACGGCAAAGAAAATAGCTGAAGAAGAAAAATTAAACATAGATTATAGGATTGGAGACGCAACAAAGCTTGATTTTGGCGATGGCTATTTTGATTATTTATTATTTTCTAACCAAGGCTGGACACAAATACCTGGTAAAGATGAAAGATTAAAAGCCTTGAAAGAAATGCGCAGGGTTTTGAAGCCAAACGGGATTTGTATTTTCACTGCACATCCAAGAGTCTGGTTCAGCAGATTTTTTTTCTTTTGGGTAATGCAATGGGTCAGATTCTATATTTTAAAACCAATCGGATTTAATATTGCAGAGATGGATTTTGGCGACAGATTTTTTAAAAGGCTGGACGAAGTCACAATCAAACAATATATTCATATTGCATCTGTGGATGAAGTGAAAAAACAGATAATACGAGCAGGATTTAAAATTATAGAAATAAACGGAAAATTGCAGATAGCTGAGGATGATGTAAGGAGACATCCGCCAGTGTTTTATATATGCAAAAAATAATATGGAACTAAAAGAGATAATAAATAGAGAAGAGTGGGAAAATTTTCTTTTGCAGTGCGCTGAGAAAACATTTTTGCAGTCCTGGAACTGGGGCGAATTTAACAGCCAAATGGGAGAAAAAATTTGGAGGTTAGGCGTTTATAATGAAGAAAAATTAATTGGCGCTGCTTTAGTTTTAAAAATTTCCGCCAGACGAGGAACTTTTTTATTTATCCCGCATGGTCCGGTTGTTATCGGGGGCTTAGACGGCCAGGATAAAAAAGAAATTTTAGAATTGTTTTTATTGCAACTGAGCGATTTTGCCAAAGGAGAAAACGTAAGTTTTATAAGGGTTGCCCCTATTTTGTCGGATAATCAAGAAAACGAAAATATTTTTACAGATTTAGGCTTCAGGCAAGCGCCTATTCATATGCATCCTGAAGTTACGTGGGAATTAGACATAACTCCGCCGGAAGAAAAGCTTTTGATGAATATGCGCAAAACCACGAGGTACCTGATCCGCCAGGCGGAAAAGAATTCTGATATCCAGATTACTATAAGCGATAGAATTGGAGATATAAAACTTTTCTGGCCGGTTTATCTTGAAACTGCAAAAAGGCACCATTTTGTTGTTTTTCCGGAAAAATATTTAGAGACGCAATTTAATTCTTTTATAAAGGATAAAGAAATTCTGCTCTTTTTAGGAAATTATAAAGGACAGGTTGTATCAGCTGCCATTTTTGTTTTTTGGCAGGATATATGTGTTTATCACCATTCAGGGTCGCTTTCTGATTATAATAAAATTCCCGTTTCATATTTACTGCAGTGGCGAGCCATAAAAGAAGCCAGGAATAGGGGATGCAGGATTTATAATTTTTGGGGGATTGCGCCCGATATTGAAACTGAATCTGACGCCCAAAAATCAAAACATCCCTGGGCAGGGCTTTCGCTGTTTAAGATGGGTTTCGGAGGCTATAAAAAAAATTATGTTAAAACCCAGGATTTCATTATTTCAAAAAAATATTGGATAAATTATATGATAGAAAATATCAGAAAAAGAAAAAGGAATTTATAATCGTTGTATATGAAGAGCCATATAAAATCAAAAATCCACAGAATAAAGCCAAAAAAACCGATTTTTACCAAGCTGTGGTTTTGGATTGTTATTTTGCTTTTAATCGTTGTTTCATCTGTCCTATATTTCTTGCTATTTTACTCTGGCATCCAGTTTAAAAATATTATAGTTCTGGGAAATCAAAAAGTTATAAGCAAGGATATCGAAAATTTAGTTTCCGGAAATATTAATATTAAAATTTTTGGCATAGGAAACTGGGAGATTGATTCTAAAAGTATCTTTTTAACCGATACCGATAAACTAGGCAAGGAAATATTGGAAAAGTTTCCTTTAATAGGAGATGTTTCGATAAATAAAAACCTGCCACAAACATTGATTATAAATGTTGAGGAAAGAAAGCCAATCGGAGTTTTTTGCCCACAAACGAATTCAGGGCAAACTGACAGCAGTTGCTTCTCAATCGATGGTGACGGGGTTATTTTTGAATCATTAGCCCCGATACCTGCCGGTACCACCATTGTGCGGCAAGTATTGGAAAACAGCCAAGTATTTTCCGGAGAAGAAGTTATAGCAAAAAATATAATAACTGCGATTTCTGATATCCAAAAAAATCTGAAAGATAATTTTAAGATAAATTTAGACGAGGTGATGATCACGAGCCCGTTAAGATTAGATGCGGACACAAATGAAGGCTGGCATATTTATTTTGATTTGGGCCCGAATTCAGATATTAACTCGCAGCTTAAAAAATTGGATCTGTTGTTAAACGGCGGAATTTCCTCAGACAGCAGGAAAAACCTGCGATATATAAACCTGACGCCTCAAAATAAAGCAATCGTCTGCGACAATAAAACCTGCATTAAGTGATAAAAAGTTTAAAATCACGCACCCTTGTCATAGAGGGGCTTTTTATTGCTTCGGCATGCTAATTGTGGCAAAATTAATGTGAAGGAGGGTATACGCTAAACTATTGACAAAATAGTAATATTAGTGTATTATAAAAACATGGATTATTCTGTAAAAGAGGGCGTAATTGAACATATTTTTGAGAAAGCAAAGCAATTCATTTTGCCCTCAGAAGACAACAATTATAAATCAAGATTTTTACAAAGCAATGCATTGCTTTATTGCGTTGTTTTGCTTTTAGCTTTAAAAATCACTACGGCTTTAATTCCGATTAATATCCCGCATAATATATTTTTCGCCGATATAACAAAATCGGCTCTTGAAAATTTTGTTAACCAGACAAGGCAATCTCTGGGATTAAAGCCCCTATCAGAGAATGCAAAATTAAACCAGGCAGCTCAGCTGAAGGCACAAAATATGGTGCAAGATAATTATTTTAACCATACCAGCCCCAGCGGAGTTTCGCCATGGTTTTGGTTTTCACAGGCAGGTTATAAATACAAATATGCAGGTGAAAATCTGGCGATTGGATTTTATGATTCACAGGAAGTTTATAGCGCCTGGCTGAATTCGCCATCGCATAAAGCAAACATTGTAAATCCTAATTATACGGATGTCGGCACAGCCGTTTTAAACGGATTTGGCCAAAATAATACAATTGTTGTTGTGCAGGAGTTCGGAAGTCAATTGCCGGCTAAGACAGTTGCGGTAAATAATAATCAAAAACCAGCTGCGGTTCAGCCGGCAAAAAATACAACATCTGAGGCTGTTAAGCCCGCGCCAATTGCTAATACACAAACCGCGCAAACTGCGGCAACTGCCGACACAAATGAGAAGGTGTTGTCACAATCAACAGAATCGCAAAATTCTATAGAACCCCAAAAAGGAAACAGCGCAAATAATGTATCTTCAAAATTATTGAATTTTGCTTTATATAATTATAACGGGTTGTTGCAGGATATTATTTACGGAGTATCTCTTGTTGTAATAGGCATCCTGCTTACATTAATATTTTTCAATTTTCATATCAATTTCAAAAAACAGCTTGTCTTCAGGGCGGTTCTTATCTTAGTATTATTGTCTGCAGCTGCATTGATAAACAAAGAAACGATAATTTCATTAATTCCGCACCAGATAATTATATGAACGGATACAATACAAAAAAAATAATAAAAGTGGCTGTATTGATATATTTGGCAAGTTTTCTGATTATAAACTGGAATGATGTTTCCTGGATTTTCAATTACAAAGAAGTGTCGGGATTAGTAGAAGATTTTTTTAATCCTTATCCAACCATCGATGCTTCCACTATGAATGCATATTTTTATCCAAACCATTCACCCGCTAAAATTTTGCCAGAGCAAAATTTAGGAGGGCAAGGCCAAAATACCACATCTCAGACGGTATCGGATGTAAAAACAAATTATACAGACAAGCAAAACACGCTTGAAATTCCAAAAATATCTCTTTCTGTTCCAATTATTTTTTCAACAAGCACCGACAAGACTTCTCTTGCAAAAGACCTTGATCAGGGGGTGGTTTATTACCCTGGTTCAGTTTACCCGGGACAAATAGGCCAGATTATAATTTTAGGGCACTCAGCTCCTCCGGGATGGCCAACAATAAAGCACGACTGGGTTTTTACCAATTTAGAAAAGCTGTCAGCAGGGGATACCATTTCAATTGACCTCAATAACAAGCAATACACATACGTAGTCAAACAGAAGACGATAATCCAAAGGGGCGCAGATGTCCCGGCAGACAGTTTGTCCGCCAATAATAATGTTCTGACATTAATCAGCTGCTGGCCGCCGGGAAAAGACTATCAAAGAATAACAGTTGAGGCAGAACTGGTTAACAATTAAGTCACTATTATCTGTCCAAAACAAAACTCAGGCTAAAAACCTGAGTTTTGTTTTGGATGCCTCCAATTATTGAGCCTTCATTGTACTAGTTGTATCTTTTCTCTGAAAATTATACAAGGTTTAAAGATTTTTATGTTAATTTAAAAAAAGTATTTTTGGTAAGGTGAAGGCTTGACAAGTTCAATTCAATATGCTATCATTATGGTAGTGAGGTGGGCCATTGTGAGCCCCCCGAGATGGACAGAAGGGGGCTTCGAGTCCCTTGGGATTTGCGAGAGGAGGATGTCATGAGAAAGTTGTTTTACATCTGCGCGTTCGCCATTGTGGCGAGCGTAATGGCTCCCGCGTTCGCGTTGGACGTGGAAGTCAAGTTCGAGGCGCCGCCGGCGGCCAGTAGGGCGGTAGACCTGATGACGGTTGCTCCGATCGCGAGCGACACGCCCATGGTGGGTGCACAGTTCGTGATCGCGGTCCGCTTTGACGCCGACTTCAGTATGTCGGTGTTGAACAGCTCGAACGTACCGCAAGTTCTTGGAGATGGCAAAACCGTTGCTAGCTTTAAGAACGATCAGCCGGATGATGCTGGCTACTCGGTCGGTCGAACTAGTTGGACTCCGGCGGCCGCTGGTCAGTACCATATTCACGTCGTTCCAGCCGATGGAAGCGCAGCGATTGACAAAGCTGCGTTCCAAGTGGTTGCGGCTCCGTCGTCGCCAGCGGTGAAGTTACCGACTGTCGATAATTGGACGCTCGGGGCGATAGCTCTGAGCCAGCCCATTCCCGTAACGTTTGACTACACGGCCGATGCCGGGCTGGACGTGAACATTAGCGTTGATAAGGCGCCTTCGGTGAAGGTTGCTGTCACTGCTACTGGTACAGGAACGGGCAAGGGCAACTTCACGGTCACTCCGACCTTCACTACGGCAGATAGGCACACGGTGGAGGTCACGATTGGAAGTATGCCGGTGCCGGCCAGCATTAATATCTTGGTTCCGGCGGCGACGACGCCAGCAACAGTCACAACGGGTGTGACAAATGTTGTGTGCCCGCAGTATGTAATCGCGGGGCAGCCGTTCAATCTGACGTTTGACTATGTCCCTGCGACTGCGACACCGACTGCAACCATGGTTGCTTCGGACGGTAGCAGTATGCCGATGGTTGCAGGCTCGGATAGTGGAGGGTTCGGAACGTTTTCCGGCACCTTCGCAATCTCCGGTGCCGGGAAGATTGTCATCAACGTTGGCAGTCTTCCGCCGTTCAATATTAATGTCACGGTGCTAGACGTGGGAACCATAGTGGTCCCGCCTATGCCGAACAGAATAATCCTGTCCGTGGGGCCTGGACTGGCAGTATCTTCGGGAGGAAGACGAACACCCTTCCCGGGGATTACCGCCATTCGGTTGGGGCAGAACGTAGTTGCCCCGGTTCCGACGAAATACCAGGATTACCTGTCGAATGACTGGATTGTGGGCTCAGAAAGAATCGGCCCACGAAGTACGGTTATTGGGTTCAAGTGGACCCGTGAAGGCAAACTTGAGTTCGCGGTAGGCACACGCTAACAAGAGTAAGGGCGGCCATTGGTCGTCGCGACTGTGTGTGAAGTTTTGCACACAGTCGCTTTTTTTTGCAAAATTTTGACGATTTTTAAAAATATAGATACTAACTGGCATTGACCCTTCACCATACAAGTCGGATTTTTATTTAAGAATGTATAAGCTTACGATCTTTTTATATTTAATCAATAAACGATATTAACGAAATGGTGAAGGGTTGATTTACAAAAATAATTTTGTTATTATGTTTGTATAAGTATGAATAGTAAAAAAATAATTTATATAGCAATTTTAGTTGTGTGCTTTATTGCCGTTTTCGGACTGGGTATTTGGATTGGAGTTGCAAAAGTAGCTTATCATGTGCCTCAGCCGGGAACTATTGATTTTTCCCTTTTCTGGGATGCCTACAATAAGCTCCAGCAAAATTTTATTACTCCTTCAAAAATAACTGACCAAAAAGTAGTTTACGGCGCGATAGAGGGGATGACAAATTCATTGGGAGATCCCTACACCGATTTTTTTGACCCAAATCAGGCTAAAATGTTTGAACAAAATCTTTCCGGATCATTTGACGGCATTGGGGTGGAAATAGGCATTAAACAGGGTTTGCTTACGGTTATTGCTCCTTTGAAAGGCACTCCCGGAGAAAAAGCAGGATTAAAATCCGGAGACACAATCGTAAAAATAAACGGCCAGGATGCCACAAATATGGCTTCAGATGAGGCGGTAAGTTTAATCCGCGGGCCAAAAGGAACATCTGTGACATTGACTGTTTTGAGGGACGGCTGGAATAATACAAAGGATATTAAAATCACAAGGGATACAATAAAAGTTCCTTCAATAGAGTGGTCGCTTAAGGACGGAGACATAGCTTATGTGCAAATTTATCAGTTTGATGATACGCTTTCTTCTGACTTTGAAACAATCGCCCTTAAAATTTTACAAAGCCCGGCAAAAAAAATAGTATTGGATTTAAGGAATAATCCGGGAGGATATCTTAATGTCGCCCAGGATCTTGCCGGATGGTTTTTGCAAAAAGGGCAAACAGTGACAATTGAGGATTTTGGAAAAGGAAAACCGCAGCAAATATATAAAGCAGATGGAAATTCCGACCTCGCGAACTATCCGATGGTTATTTTGATAAACCAGGGATCGGCTTCGGCATCCGAAATTTTAGCCGGCGCGTTGAGAGACGATAGAAATATAAAATTGATAGGAACCAAGTCTTTTGGAAAAGGATGCGTCCAGGAAGTTGTAAATTTAAGAGGGGGATCGTTTCTCAAAGTAACTATTGCCAACTGGCTGACTCCGAAAGGCAACTCAATTTCAGATGTAGGATTAACCCCCGACATAAAAGTTGATATAACAGACCAGGATATCCAACAAAAAAAAGACCCGCAATTAGACAAAGCCCTTGAAATAATAAACAGTTTAAAGTAGAATACAAATATTAAGGTTAATTAGAAAAATCAAACATGAAAGTGATTCTCTTACAAGACGTTGAAGGTCTTGGCAAAAAATACGAAATAAAAGAAGTTAAAAATGGCCATGCAAGAAATTTTTTATTTCCAAAAAAAATAGCCAGAGCTGCAACCAAGCAAGCTTTAAAATGGCTGGGAGACCAAAAATTGGTTATAGAAAAGGAAGCGGAAGAAGATTTGAAAAAAGTGCAGGCCTTGGCTTCGGGCCTCGATGGGTTGGAATTGAATATTGTGGTAAAGGTTGGAGATGAGGGGCAACTTTTTGAATCAATCAACAGCCAAAAAATTGTCGAAAAGTTAAAGGAAATGGGGTTTGAAGTCAAGAAATCACAGGTTAAGCTAGAGAATCCTATTAAAGAAACCGGAGAGTTCCCGATAAATATAAAATTAGACCATAATTTAGAGGCAGAAATAAAAGTAATAATAACAGCGGGGCCGGAAGCAACATCTAAGGATGACCTCGCAGAAGAGTAAAAACAAAAAGCCACGGAAGCGTGGCTTTTGTCCTATAAAAAATAGAAACTACTAAACTGCTTATGAAAAAATATATTTTCGTCGTTGGCGGAGTAATGTCGGGCGTTGGCAAAGGAGTGGCCGCCGCATCAATGGGTAAAATTTTAAAAAGCAAAGGATTCAGTGTCACGGCGATTAAAATAGACCCTTATATCAACGTGGACGCAGGGACAATGAACCCGACAGAGCATGGGGAAGTTTTTGTTACCGAAGACGGCGATGAATGCGATCAGGATGTGGGAAATTATGAGAGATTTTTAGACGAGAATATTTACAGCGATAATTATATGACCACCGGCCGGATTTACCAGACGGTAATTAACCGCGAAAGAAATTTGGAATATGGAGGGAGGTGTGTTGAGGTTGTGCCTGATATTCCCAACGAAGTTATATCGAGAATCAAAAAGGCGGGTAAAAAAGCAAAAGCAGATTTTGTTTTAATTGAAATCGGCGGAACAGTCGGCGAATACCAGAACCTTCTTTTTTTAGAAGCCGCCAGAATGATGAAATTGCAACACCCGAAAGACGTGCTTTTTGTTTTGGTCAGCTATCTGCCCATTCCTCATTTCCCAGGAGAAATGAAAACCAAGCCGACCCAGTATGCTGTAAGAAGCCTGAACTCGGCGGGAATCCAGCCGGACATAATTTTGGCCCGTTCAATGGTGGCCCTTGATGAATTAAGAAAAAGAAAGATTGCCGTTAACTGTAATGTCACTCCTGGCGACATCATTTCTGCGCCCGATGTTGAATCAATTTATGAAATACCGGTGAATTTTGAACAAGAGAATTTGGGAAATAAAATTTTGAAAAAGTTTGATTTACATTCAAGGAAAAAAGACCTGAAAGACTGGAAAAATTTTGTCAAAATCATTAAAAATCCCAAGAAGACAGTCAAGGTGGGAATTGTTGGAAAGTATTTTGAAACAGGCAGCTTTACCCTGATGGATTCTTATATATCGGTTATCGAAGCCATAAAACATGCAGCTTATTCTTTGGATGCCAAACCGGAAATAACCTGGCTGTCGGCGGAAAAATATGAAAAGGATGCCGGGGCGGTGGCTGAATTAAAAAAGTATGATGGCGTAATAGTTCCTGGCGGATTCGGGAACAGGGGAGTAGAGGGTAAGATAAAAGCTATCAAATTTTGCCGGGAACACAAAATACCGTTTTTGGGATTATGTTTTGGCCTTCAGCTGTCGGTGATAGAATTTGCCAGAAATGTCTGCGGAATCGAAAACGCCAACTCAACCGAACTCTCCAAAGACTGCACGCCGGTCATCGATTTTATGCAGGAACAAAAGGCTCTGTTGGCAGAGAAAAATTACGGTGGGACAATGAGATTAGGAGCTTATGATTGCAAACTAAAACCAATGACTAAAACTTTCAGTGCTTATGGAAAACCGAATATTTCCGAGCGTCATCGCCATCGCTACGAGGTTAACAACGAGTTCAGGGAAATCCTAGAAAAAAATGGCCTGATTATATCAGGAATTAATCCCCAGAAAAACCTAGTGGAAATTATTGAACTTCCTGATCATCCATTTTTTATCGGTACCCAATTCCATCCGGAATTTAAATCAAGGCCGTTAAAACCCCACCCGTTATTTAAGGAATTTGTAAGGGCGGCGATAAAAAATCAGAAATAAAAATAAAACCGCCCGTCCCTATGGGGCTCAGGCGGTTTTTTCGTAGGATTCTATTTTGTTTTTCCGAGCTCGACCGAAACTACCTTGGCTATCCTTCTCGATCCGTTAAAAAGCTTTTTAGATTTTGAAGAAAATTTAACTACTCCGTCTTTCATCGCATAAATGGTGTCATCAGAACCTTTTTTCACATTTTTGCCTAAAAGATATTTTGTACCGCGCTGTCTCACAATAATCATTCCAATTTTAACCTTTTGGCCGGCTGAGATTTTAATTCCAAGCCTTTGGGCGGCCGAATCTCTTCCCAACCTGGACGAACCTCCTTGTTTAGTTTTTGACATATCAGTTGTTTGTTACTAATTATAAATCTTATGTTATCAGAAATAAGAGACTTTGTCAAAGGCCATTTTAGTGATATAATGCTATTTATAATAGTCGCGCTTTTAATTTTGCTTGCTTTTGCATCAGGATATATAACTGCAAAATACCAGTCAAAAGAGCCGATACAAATATTACAAAAACAGTAACATGCAAAACATTCCACAGCACATAGTTTTATTTCCAGACGGAAACAGGAGATGGGCGAGACAAAGGGGTATAGGCACATTGGAAGGCCACAAACAGGGATATAATAATCTTTTGGATTTTTCTGAATGGTGCAAAAATAAGGGAGTGAAAGTTCTTACGGCTTTCGGCTTTTCAACTGAAAATTGGAACAGGACCAAAGAGGAAGTCGATTATTTAATGAAGCTTTTGGAAAGTTGCTTGATAGATAATTTATCCAAGTATGACAAAGAGGGGACAAGAGTGAGGGTAATAGGGCAGCGTGAAAGGCTGCCGAAATCATTGCAGGAAGCCATTAAAAAAACGGAGGAGGCGACAAAAAATAATTCAAATCTTTTTCTAAATTTAGCGATAAGTTACGGCGGGAAATGGGATATCTTGCAGGCGGTAGAAAAAATTGTTGAAGCAAAAATTCCGGCAGATAAAATTGATGAAAAATTATTCGAAAGCTATTTATCAACTGCCGGATTACCCTCACCTGATTTTATAATAAGGGCCGGCGGGGAAATGCGTATGTCCAACTTTGTCTTATGGCAGGCAGCTTATTCTGAGTTATATTTTTCCCCGAAATTCTGGCCGGATTTTACGGAACAGGATTTAGACGTAGCCTTAGCCGAATTTGACAAGCGTTCCCGCCGTTTCGGCAAATAGATGATCTCTATTGTGTGAAATTATAAATAATATAAAAAAGCGAGGGTGTTCCTCGCTTTTTCGTTGATACTAATTTGTTTTTGATAGTACTTTAGCCATTTCTAACCATTTTGGTATTCTTGGGCGATTCTTACCCCGTTTTATACATTTTTTATTTGAGCGGGGCGAGCTCCGAACTATGCTGTTCTCGATAATGATTTTGCTAGGTCTAACCACTTAGGAGTTCTTGGATGCGTTTTGTATTTTGCTGATGACTTGTGGATTTCTATGAGGGTGCATATGTCATTCTTTTTCCAGCTGGCCAAATATTTTCCTTTATTCCTCTGGATTACTTCGACTCCTTTTGCCCAAAGCTCAAAATCTTTTTTCTTTTTATCCGACAGAGAATTTTTTCTGAAGAACGGCACGATATTTTCCGCAATATCGCCGATTTTCTGTACTGAGAACCTTGCCTGGTCTTTTGAAACGGTTACTTCGCCGCAGCCCATCTCATTTTTAATTTTTTCTAAAATTTTAACATTATCTTTCGGGGAAGTAACTATAAATTGCGCCTTCCATCTGTAGTAAGTGGGGGAGTTGGTCCTTTCGTGCCTCGTGTCTTTCCTGAATTGCAAATCAAAGCATCCGTCATTGTTTACCAAAGTCACAATATTAAAATTTTCTTTCGCCATATTTTTTGATTTAAGTTTGTATATTTTTATTATACTAGATAATTAATTGTGCGACAAGTATAAACCTGAAAACTTGCCAGCGTCTTAATATTAAGCGGCTTTTTTGCAAAAATGTTGCTTAATATTGATTAGGCGACAATAGTGTGTCAACACTGTTGTCGATTGTGCGACCCATTGTGCGACAGTTTAATTATACCTCCTAACAAATCAACAGACACTAAGCGTTGACAAAAGGTAATAAACATATATAATATATATGTTTAGCGGGCGAACTCGCTGAATTTAGTTCCTTCCATCAAGCAATAAGGAGTGCGCATTTATGCAGAGTAAATCTTTGGCGTTTGCAGAATATGACCATGGGCAGCAGGTGATGTCTTTTTCAGAATTTCCTGTTTTCAACGTTTTTTCAACCGTTTTGGCTGGCGAGCAGTTTGGGAACATGTCTCGCAGATGGGCTAAAGAGGCGGGAGATGAGGCTGCGGCTGATAGAAACGTAGCCGCTTTTTTCGAGCTGGTCGGGATTTCAGCTAAAAACCGGGTTCACATGATTCCCGGGGTGGGTAACATGATCAAGGTTGTCACCGAGAAAAACATCACAGATATCGTTGCCGGCGGAGGAACGTTTAAATGCGATGGCTTAGCGACGACCATGATCAATATTCCACTGACGCTCTGCCCGGCAGATTGTTTGCCGGTAATCTTAGGATCGGCAGATCCCAACTATCAGTTTTGTTGCCTTCTGCACGTCAGTAAGAAAAGCCTGGAGATTGAGATAATCCATATTGGAGTGGAGGCAGTACACATGCTCCAGCATGGAATATCTACCAGCCGAATTGTGGCGGCAATAGGCCCGGGCATCGGACCATGCTGTTATGACAAATTGGACCTACGCGAAGAAGCGCGGAAACAGCTTCAGGAATATGGATTAGCCGAGGGCAATATTTTTGCAGATGACAAAATCTGCACATGCTGTTCGAGGCTTCCCGGATCCGAAGAATATATCTTTCCTTCGCACCGCCGGGCTGAAAATTGCGGGCACGAAGGAAGATTTTTGGCACTCGCTTGTTTATAAGACAGGGTTTGGCAACTGCCGAACCTATATCGCATTAACCACATGCGATTTTTTTTATATTTCGGCATATTTTCATTATGCGACAACATAAGAAGGAATACAGAGCGTATTTTTGTGGTAGAATTTAAACATGGATAAAAGAATAATTGCGCACCTGGACATGGATGCTTTCTTCGCCTCAGTTGAAGAGGCTGCCACGCCTGGCTTTTCGGGAAAACCCATTGTTGTAGGTTCTGAGATAATCAATGGCATCGGCAGGGGAGTTGTATCCACCGCAAACTATAAAGCAAGGGAGTATGGCATTCATTCAGCCATGCCCATTTCATTTGCATGGCGCCTGTCAGAAGAAGCCAAAAAGCAATGCAAGGAAGGAGTTATCTTCCTGCCTGTAGATTTTGAGTTATATAACAAGGCTTCTGATAATATTCTTTACATCATTAAAAAGTATTCAGATGATGTGGAACAGGCAAGCATAGATGAATTTTATTTTGATTTAAGTTTTTCCGGAACGTTTAAAAAAGCAGAAGCCATTTGCAGAAAAATAAAGGAAGAAATTTATAAAAAAGAAAAGATAACCTGTTCTGTAGGAATCGGTCCCAATAAGCTTGTCTCTAAGATTGCAGCAGGAATCAATAAACCTAACGGAATGCTTTCAGTTATGGAAAAGGACGTGCAAAGATTTTTGAATCCGCTGGACATAAGAGAGCTTCCCGGGATAGGCCCTAAGACCGCCGAAATTTTTTATCAAAAAGGCATCCGAACCATTGAAGATTTAAATAAACCTTCCATAGAAGAACTGAAAGAAATGTTGGGCAAGCAGGGAGAGAAGATATATTACAAAGCCAGGGGAATTGATGACGACCCGATTACTGAATATCATGAGATAAAATCTATCGGGGAGCAAACTACGTTTAATCAAAATACGCTAAACGCCGTACTTATTTACGATAAGATGAAGGAATTATCCGGCAATGTTTTTAAAAGATTTATAGAAAGCGGATTTTCTAAATTTAAAACTGTAACAATTACAGTCCGCTTCGCTGATTTTGAGACAAAAACCAGTTCTAAGACTTTTAAAGAGGGGATTGATATAAATAACGAAAAGAAGTTTGAAATAGAAATTTTGAAGCTCATTTTGCCGTTTTTGGATAAAAGGAGTAATCCAAAAAGCAAATTAATACGCCTTATCGGCGTAAGATTAGAAAAAATGGTAAAGTGACATTATTATGCGACACTTTAATAATATATTTACAAAAAATGGAAATAGGGCTAACATAAATTCGTTTGGCAGTTGATACTGCTAAATTCTGTACCTTTAATTACAACCGCATTTTAGGAGTCACATCATGGAAACGCAGGAAAAGAAGTTACGGTTGGCCACAGGCGCATGGGTAGCCATGGTAACGCCTTTTTTGAAGGATGGGAAAATAGACCGGCCCGGCATCGCCAGGCTGGTCAGTTTCTTCGCTTCAAACAATGTGTCCGGAATTGTTCCCATGGGAACAACCGGTGAAACCTCGACACTGAATGAGCGCGGGCATCACCTGGTGATTGTTGAGTCAGCCAGACTGGTCCATGAAATTAACTCCAACAGCCAGGAAAAGTTGGGCATCCTGGCCGGCTGCGGGTCCAATTCCACCAAAGAAGCCAAATCCTACGTTGCTTTGGCCGAGGCTTCTGGTTGCGACGGAGCGTTGATGGTTGATCCTTACTACAACGGGCCGTCTTCCTTTGAGATCGCCCGCCATTACTACGGGCCGATTGCCGCGCTGCATCCCAATTTGCCGATTGTGCCTTACATAATTCCGGGGCGCACGGGCTGCGAGCTTTCTTGCGCGGACCTTGGAGTTTTGGCGCGGCGCTATCCCAATATCTGCGCCGTGAAGCAGGCAACCGGAAATATGGATAAATTCCGGGAGACGCGCAGTATAACCCCGCCGGATTTCCAGATTTTTTCCGGCGATGACGACATGACCTACTACATGATGAACGAAACCAGCATACAAGCTTGCGGCGTCATCTCGGTGATCGCCAACATCGCTCCGGCTGCGGTGCAAAAGATGTGCCAGCACCTGCTGCACAGAGAATCTGAAACTGCGGCCGCGATGCATACCAAACTCGCGCCGTTGTTCAGGCTGGTGACTGTTTCTGCCGAACGCGAAGTCAGCATTCCCGGAAATGGAGCTGAAACAAAGATCTACAAGGTCAAAGACAAGTTCCGCAACCCCGTGGGCATCAAAACTATGATGCGGATCTTGGGCATGCCGTCCGGCCCCTGCCGTGAGCCGCTGGGAAAAATGACAGCGCAAGGCGTTCTTCTGGTCTTGGAGGGCCTTCGGGAAGTTCAGAAAAACAGTCCCGAGATTTTCCAGCCCATCGCCGAGTTCTTCGGAGTCAATATCGAAGATAGATTGAACCAGACACCCTCGATCTACGACGAAAACGCCTCTGGCACCTAGTTTACAGCCCTAAAACCCCGTAATCGCAAAGCTAAATAAGCCAAGCGATTGCGGGGCTGTTTTATTGTGCGACAATTCGGCTTCGCTCAATGCAGGCAGGATGGTGGATTGTTAATTATTTTTATCAGGGTCACTATGAAACTGATGATGTATATCCCTTAAACGTTTGTTGGTTACGTGCGTATAAATTTGCGTTGTGGCAATGTTACTGTGTCCCAGAAATTCTTGGATGCTGCGCAGGTCAACTCCTTGGTTTAATAAATCTGTTGCATATGAGTGGCGTAAGGTATGTGGGGTAGTAAAAATCGGAACGCCTGAAAGCAGGGCATATTTTTTGACCATTCTTTCAATAGATCTTGGTGTGAGCCTGGCATCTGCATCATCTTTTTTATCCCTAAAGTTTATAAATAGGGCTTTTTGATTGGCATGCTTAACATCGTTTCGTATTTCAAGATATTTTCTGATATAGTTTAAAGCTCGTTCTGAAAAATAAACCACGCGAGGTTTGCCGCCCTTGCCGATAACGCCCAGCTCCATATCTTTTTTATCTTTTAAGCTATTAAACTGTTCAAGATTTAAGGATACAAGTTCGGCAATTCTAAGGCCGGTTGAGAAAAAAGCCTCCAAAATGGCCCTGTCGCGGGTGCTTATATCGTCTTTTGGCTCAATAGAGGCTAAAAGCTTGCCAATCTGGTCTAAACTAAGGAATTTTATGCTTTTTGAGCCTCTATCTGGCTTTGAGAGCGATATTTTGTCCGGAGGCAGTGAAAGTACGTCTTTAGCCACAAAATAGCCTAAAAAGGCCCTTAAAGCGATTAAATAGTAGTTCTGGGTGCCTTTTGACAGCAATTTGCCAGTAGCCGGGCTTGGGGTCCTGGAAAGGTATAATCTATAGGCCCAAATGTGGTCTGAGGTCAATTGATGGGGGAGCAGAGAGCTTAATTTGGCCTGATCTAACCAATTAAAAAATTTCTGCAGATAATTTTTATAATTCTCTTGAGTATTGTCGCGCAAACCTTTTTCAACTTCACAATAATCTAAAAAGTCTTGCAGATGTTCTTTTATTGGCTTTGATGATTTTTCCATGTTTTAGAAGTGGGCCCTTATAGAACGTCGCTTTACCTACATTTTGCGACATAGTCTATATATTGATAATAACCGTCCCCTAAGCCCATGTCAACCCCATAAAATCCACAGGCGGCCTAAAAAGACGACCTAAAGTACAACTTTATCGGCCGGTTGAAGTTTGGGAGCTTTGCGCAGTTCCCGGATGGAGAATACTATTTGCAATTCCGGAAAAATAATTTCCAATATTTTTTGCGGCGTCAGAAAAAATATTTTGTTTTGTTTGTTCGGCTTTATTTTGCATTGTCTCTCCCCCACTTTTCAATTGATTGTTTACTTTCGGGTATATGTCGGACATAGCCCAATTAGCCCCTTTTGCCAGGTATGCCGATGCCCGGCTTGTTATGCCGGAAATAAGGGTTTTTCCCACCCACCTTGAATATACCTGCTGGCTCAAAAATACGAAAATCAATATAACAATTATCAAAACTATATAAAAAATTATCTTTTTGTTCATAAATATTTTATTTTGCTCCGCGCCCTGTCATAATAAATAAACGAAGACTGCTTGCACCCTTCATATATAAAATATATAAAAGGCTGTATAAAATATAAGCTTTTTATTCATAAATAAATTTTTTGCATATTGTCGTATTTTACCATTTCTTTTTCCGTAAAAAAAGAGCTCTAATTAAAGTATCAAACCCTGCACTCCCGGCACTATTTGTCGCACAATAAGAGTATAAAATTGCATTTCAAAGGGCCACGTCGAGTTATACTCTAGTGGCCCTCTGAGCTTTCGCCCCTGCCCCGCTATCGCAGGGCTTTTTGTGCCTCCCTCTCGATGTCACCACCAAGGGGAGCAGTCGGGTCCTCCACGAATTCCTTCGTTAGCCAAGCGCCTTTGTTGTCGCGCTTGTATACCACGACCTTCTTGAGGTTTGAGGCCTTTGCCAGTTTCAGCAATTCCCCAACCTTCTTGCACTCTTGGTAGGCATCCGGAGACTTCCGAAGATGGAGTTCCAGCACCCGCAAGTTGCCGCAGAAGGCCTCTGCCTTGATGTAGGATGTTACCGAACCCTCCCTCGTGGCAACTTGGATGGCGTATTTGCCGCCATCTTCCGTTACCTCGTAGGTGCGGATGAACACCCTGTTGCCTTCGCCAACCGTGTCCTCGGCCCGCATGAGGTACTGGTCAAGTGGCGCGATACAGATCGCCGTCTGGCCCTTCTCCTCCGCGAACACCAGGCCCACCATTCCTAGCAGGCCCAGCCAGATCGCAATCGCCCAACAAAGGTATTTCATGTGACAACTCCTTTCTCATCTTCCTTGACTTCCCGACTTGATTGTCAACCGGCATGCGGGAACCATTCCCGTAGCCTGACTATCTAGCTATACTATACCACATTTAATATGGTTTGTCAATAGTAACACCGACGAAAAAACAGCGTAAAATATCGCATTTCACACTGTTTTGTCGCACAATGAAGCTATAATTCCAAAATCATTGCAAACTCGTCAATTAACTTTCCTTTATATTGTATGTGTTTTGGAAGCTTTGCCACTTTTTTAAAACCTAATTTTCTATAAAGCCTTATGGCCGGCTTATTATTTATATAGACGAATAATCTTATCATTTTAGGCTTTGGATGAAGTTCTTTTTTAGCCAGCTCTATAATCTGCGCCATCATGTATTTACCAAGCCCTAATCTCCTATAGCCGTCTTTAACGGCTATCCCACCAAGCTCCCCTACATGGTTGCTTCTCCATGATAACTGAGTTATGCTGGCAGTGCCTATTATTTTTTCGTCGCATTCTGCTATAAGGTAAACTCTTTTCTTATTTTTAACACTATTAAGAGTGTCCGATAAAAATTTATGCTCGCCTTTCAGGTCTATTTTCTCGTTCATGGCTATTTTGGCATTCTCTGCAACCAGGGAATTTGTAAAATCTCTGAATTTGTCAGCAATCTTCAGATCTTCTCTTGTGAGTTTTCTTATTATAATTTTTTTGTTTCCAAACTTCTTTATTGTCATTTGTCGCATAATAAATTTATGCAAGCATCTTTATAGCTTCGTCGATGCGTTTTATTGTTTTTTCTCTGCCTAAAATATCAGCTATTTCAAATGGGCTTGGCGAGGAATCTTTGCCCGACAACGCCACGCGCAATGGCCAAAGCAGGTATCCTCTATTTTTTTCAGGATAACCTTTTTCTGAATTGAATTTATCAGATGCAGCGAATAGTTCTGTTTCCAAATCCTTCAAATCCCATTTTTTAGTGTCAGACAATATTTTTTTTGAAAATGATAAAGAATCCTTCACTTCGCTATCTGACATCTTCTGCCATTTTAGTAAGTCTTTGTCGTAGCCCAGTTTATTTTGGAAGAAGAAATCTGACAAGCCGGAAATCTCCGATAATTTTTTCATTCTGGTTCTTGAAACTTCGATTACTTTTTGCAACGAAGCTTCAGATATTTGTCCGGCAATTAAAAGTCCGGCCTCTTTGAGATAAGGTACACAAAGTTCAGTTAATTTTTCAATTGGTTTTTCACGGATATAAAGCCCGTTCAAAAAATCCAATCTTTGGATATTGAATACAGCTCCTGCTTTCTGCACCTTTTCTATTGAAAATTCCCTTGCCAACTGCGCCATCGTGAACACTTCTTTTTCGGTTCCCGGGTTCCAGCCCAGCAAAACCATAAAATTAACCAAAGCTTCCGGCAAATATCCCTGTTCATGGTAATCGGCTAATGCCACATCGCCTTGGCGCTTGGAAAGCTTAGACCTGTCGGTATTCAGCATTAACGGCAAGTGGGCGTATACAGGCTGTTCAAAACCAAGGGCTTGAATCAGCAATATCTGGCGCGGAGTGTTTGACAAATGTTCTTCGCCCCGTATCACATGGCTTATCTGCATTAAAAAATCATCGACTACAACTGCGAAGTGATATAAAGGAGCGTTCAGATTTTTTGCTATTACCACATCCCCAAGGAGTCCTGCATCAAATTCCACTTCTCCACGGATTAAATCATTAAATTTGATTTTTTTATTTTGGATCCTGAACCTTATCACAGATGATTTTCCTTCTGCCAAATTTTTCTGGACTGTTTCCTTCGGCAAATGGGCGCACTTACCGTCATATTTTGGAGCCACTCCCCTGCTCATCTGTTCCTGGTGGTTGGCTTCTAACTCCTCTTCTGTACAAAAGCAATAATATGCTTTATCCTCTTCTAAAAGTTTTTTCAAATATTTTTCATAAATATCCAGTCTTTGAGATTGTTTGTACGGTCCGAATTCCCCGCCGATGTCCGGTCCTTCATCCCATTGGATCCCCAGCCACTTAAGCTCTTCAATAATTTCATCAGTCCATTTCTGTTCAGATCTCTGGACGTCAGTGTCTTCAATGCGCAGCACAAATTTGCCATTATTTTTTTTGGCAAAAAGACAATTAAATAAAGCGGTCCGGCTGCCTCCGACATGCAATGGCCCTGTCGGCGATGGTGCGAATCTGACGCGGATTTTTTTTATTTCTTCTTTCTTTTTCATAATTTTAGTCGAGCATCAAAAATTCTAAGATTTCCCTGGCAATTGCGCGGGCTGCCAAAGGTTTTGCAAAATCCAGAGCCGCATTTCTCATTTGTTCTAATTTTTCGGGATGCAAGAATAATAATTGGATATTTTCCATAAAGAAATTGGGGGTCAGGTTTTCTTGTTCTATAACCATAGAGGCTCCGGTCTCCGCATATGCATAGGCATTTTTTGACTGGTGGTTGCCGGCTGCAGACGGAAGAGGAATTAAAATGCTCGGCTTTCCGATTGCTGCAATTTCAAAAATTGATCCGGAGCCGGAACGTGAAATTATCAGGTCTGCTGCCTTGTACGCATGCTTTATTTTTCCCTCGTCTAAAAACCCGACCGGATGGTAATAAATGTCTTCATCTTTTTCCTCTACAACCTGGGCCTCAGCTTCCTCCTCTTTCAGATTTTTTGTGCCCGTAACATGGATTAGCTCATAGTCTCTTAATAAATTATTCAAAATCAGCAGAATGAAATCATTGATTGCCTCGGCTCCCTGCGAGCCGCCTATTATTAGAATTATTGGTTTTGAAAGGGTTAAATTAAATATTTCGGCTGCAGTTTCTTTATCACCGTCTAAAATCTCTTTTCTTATCGGGTTTCCCACTATTATTATCTTCTCCGGGTCAAAATATTCTGTCTTCGGGAAAGAAGTAAAAATTTTCTTCGCCCATTTTGCCGTGGTTTGATTGGATAGCCCCGGCACAACATCTGATTCGTGCAAAAACACGGGAATTCTCAAAAGCCTGGCTGAATAAGTTACGGCGATGGATCCTGAGCCGCCTTTGCTGAAGATTAAGTCCGGTTTTATGGCTAAAAGCAAAAAGAAACTTTGTATTGTGCCGAATGGGATTTTAAATAAGATGTCAACGAAATTTTGCAAAGAAAAATATCTCCTTATCTTCCCGGAAACTATTGTTTTTATGATGAAATCTTCCTGTGAAAGCAAAATCAGGCCAAAATCATCTTTTGGCCCCAGATAATAAAATTCCAGATCCTTTTTAGGATAGATTCTCCTTATTTCTCTGACAATGGCAACTATCGGGTAAACGTGCCCGCCGGTGCCGCCCCCGGTAAATAATATTTTCATAATTATTGTTTTTTAATTTTCATTCGTAAATCACGCCGGATAAATATCGCTGGATTAAAATTCTGTCGGCTGGGAACAAGTTCAATTTTAGCGCATCTTCTATAGTATACCATTCCCAATTTAATCTTCCCTCTTCGACAAGATTTTTTGGCTTGCCTGAAACATAGTCTGTTTTCATCCCGATGCTTACATAATTTTTGCTTTTATCTTCTCGAAAAAAATCATAAACCGAAACTAATTGTGGATTTTGGCAAACTATTCCGCTTTCCTCTTTGACTTCTCTAACCGAGCATTCTTTAAGGGTTTCTTTATTTTCCCAATGTCCGCCGGGAACGCCAAAGATGTTTTTCCCCTTTCGCCTATCTTCTCCAATAAGAATTTTTTGGTCTTTTACAACTATTACAGCAACGCCTATTGATGGACGATTATCTTCTATCATATTTAATTATGTGTTTTTTGAAATATTTAATAAAAGTCCGACGCCAATCAGTTCAACTACCAGATGCGATCCGCCATATGAAAAAAATGGCAATGGGATCCCGGCTAAAGGAAAAATTCCTGCGACTGAAGACATATTTATAAATGCCTGAAAGGTTATCCAGACGACAATACCCACAGCTGTCATTTTTGAAAATCTGTCATTTGAGTTTTTGGAAATTTGTATACCCAGCCAAAAAAATAAAATGAAAATTACTATCAGTGCACAGCATCCGGCTATTCCCGATTCTTCGCCAAATATGGCAAAAATCGAATCAGACATTGCCTGCGGCAAAAATCCGAATTTTTGGGTTGACATTCCCAAACCCTTTCCGAAAACTCCGCCGGAACCCAAAGAAATCAATGACTGGCGAAGCTGGAACCCCTTGCCCAATGGGTCTACGTCCGGGTGTAAAAAAATTAACCAGCGGTCTAAACGATACGGCTCAAATTTTATCAGGAACAATAAAATACTGGCTCCGGAAATCAATATCAATAAAGTGTGCCAAAGCGGAGTTCTGGCTGAAAAATACATGGCAAGCAATGTGATAGCAATAATTCCCAAGGTGCTGGCATCTTTCTGAAAGTACAGCGCAACGGAAATCAAACCTAAAAAAATTACGAAAGGAAGAAATATATATATTATGTTATGATAACCTTTTTTTGTAATGGATTTCCAGTCTTTTACCTGCGTTTCAGATAATTTAGAGGCAATCCAGGCCGATATATATAAAATAGCTGTAATTTTTAAGAATTCTGAAGGCTGGATAGAGCCGACGCCGAGATTAATCCAACGGCTGGCGCCTCCGGCGCTGGATCCGATTTTTGGTATAAAAACCAGAAACAAAAGTATAAGGTTTCCCAGCACCAGCCAGGGCGCCATTTTTTTTAAAAACTGCAAAGAAATTTTATAAGCAGCAAACCCTAAAACAATTCCTGGCAGAAGTCCAAAAAGCAGCTGGTGGAATAAATAATAATTAGTGTTCCCGAATCTCTGCAAAGATGCCGGAGCTGAAAGGCATGCCAGAAACAAAAAGCTGGAGCCTACCAAAATAACAACCAGGACAAATAAAAAATAATTAAAATGCTTGTTCATCTTAGACTTTTAACTGCCTTGACGAATTGTTCACCCCTGTCGAATTCATTTTTAAATAAATTAAAGCTTGCCGCTCCCGGAGAAAGTATGACTACATCTCCTCTTTTAGATATTCCTTCAGCTTTTTTGACAGCTTCCTGCATTGACGGAGCGGGAATAATCTTTATTTTAGAACCCATTGCCGATAGCTCATTTTTTATTATATCAGAAGCAGTTCCAGGCAATAAAACAATTTTTTTTAATTCCGTATTGATTTCAGCCGCCAAATTTCTGAAATATAAATTTTTGTCCTGCCCGCCTAAGATTAAAATTATCTCTGATTTGGGAAATCTCTGCTTAGTCGCCCTAATAGCAAAAATCACGGCCTCTGGCATGGTGGCAGTGGTGTCATTGATATATTCCACTCCTTTGTTTTCAGCTATAAGCTCCTGCCTGTTGGCAACGCCGGTAAAATTCTGCAAAACATTCCGTATCTTATCGTTTGAGATATCCATTATTTTGGCAACCGTGACGGCCGATAAAATATTGGAAACATTGTGCCTGCCAAAAATTTTTAAATTCTTAATATCAAATATGGGATCTTTTTCCAGGTTAAAAAATATTTCATCGCCTTTCAGAAAACACCCATTAGCTTTTTTGTCGGCAGAAAACAAATAAACATTGGAGCGAGACAGTTTCGCAAAGTTTCTGGTAATTTCGTTATCATAATTCAAAACTAGGTGGTCATCCGGTTTTTGGTATTTGAATATCAGACGCTTAGTGGCGATGTAATCGTTGTATGATTTATAGCGGTTTAAATGATCTGGTAAAACCGTGGTTATTGCGGCAATATGCGGGCTTTTTTCCAGTTCTTCCAATTCAAAATTAGACAGCTCTAAAATCACTATGGCATCCGGTGTAATTTTATTTAAAATCTCTAAGGGCGAAACGCCGATATTACCAGCTAAAAAGGCTTTCTTGTTTTGAACCTTCACTAATTCGTAAATCAAGGTGGCAGTAGTTGATTTGCCTTTAGTGCCGGTAACGCCAATTATCTTCGCCGGGCATAAATTAAAAAAAATGTTGGTATCGGTATCAACCTTCACGTTGTTGTCGCGGGCAATCTGCAAAAATTTAGAACTCAATGGCACGGCCGGGTTTTTAATTACCAAATCAGTTTTAATGAAATCTTCTTCAATGTGTCCCCCCAGCCGATATTTTATCTTGTATTTTTTAAGCTTTAAAAGCGACTTTGCCAGCTCTTTCTTGGTTTTTAAATCCGTAACCAAAACATCTGCGCCGTTCTCGCCGAAATATTTTGCCACGCCCACTCCCCCATTATTCAATCCTAAACCCATTACAGTAACCTTTTTGCCCTTAAATAGTTTCTCCATTTTCTGAGTTTATAATATTAGAAACATCTTTTATTACTTGGCCAGGACTGTCAGCTGCAACGGTCCGCATCCCCAAACTTTCTGCTGTTGATATATTTTCTTTCTTATCATCGATAAAAATACATTCTTCGGATTTTACGCCTAATCGTTTAGAGGCTAAAAGATAAATTTCCGGCTTTGGCTTTTCCAGTTTTTCTTCGCAAGACAGAACTACGACGTCAAACCCTTCGTAGCCGCTATTTTTTCTGATTATATCCGCCTGAAGTTCAATAATGTTGGATAAAACAGCTGCTTTAATCTTAGCTTTTCTTAATTTTTTCACAAACCCTGTTGTTTCCGGGTAAAAAACTAAAGATTTCTCGTAAAGTTTTCTGGCTAATTCCCCACAATTTTTAGGAACGGATTTTTTGATTAATTCTGAATATCTTTTCCAAAATTCGTCTTCTTCGATAAGGCTTCTCTGCAAAAGACTGAATAGTGGTGCGGCATTCTCCTGCTGGTTTTTGACCTCTTCTTGGGACACATTAAAAATTGTAGGTATGTCGTCTGAAAGACGGTGCGCAGTTTTTAAAACTCCTCCATAGTCGAATATCACTGCCTTAATCATATAATTAGATATTGAATGGATCTTCCACTATAGGGTTTAATTTTTTATTGAAGCATAGGTGGCCGATTTTCTCGAAATTATACGGCTCGTCGGAAAAGAAAAACTTGTGATCGCTCCCCTTTTTTATCGTTTGTTCTATCGCGGGATTCTTTTTCAAAAATTCTTTCAAGTCTTTGGTGATGGCTTCAGCTGGATTGATTATATTTACCTTCTTGCCCATAACTTTGGCAATCGTATTTTTCAACAAAGGATAATGGGTGCATCCTAAAATCAATGAATCAATTTTATCCTTTTTCAGTTCTACCAGATATCTTTTAGCAATCTCTTCTGTAATCTTATCGTCCACCAAACCCTCCTCAACCAACGGAACGAATAATGGGCACGCTTTGGAATAAAATTTCAATCCGCCGTCCAGTTCTGAAAGTTTCTTTTTATAAACGCCGCTTTTTATAGTTCCGGGCGTGCCGATAATCCCGATTTTCTTGTTTTTGGTTATTTTAACCGCTGTTTTGACGGCCGGAGTTATCATTTCGAAAATCGGCACATTAGGAAACTTCTCTTTCAAAGAATCTGCCGCCCAGGCCGAGGAAGTATTACAGGCAACGACAATAATTTTGGCTCCCCTATCCAAAAGCCACCGGGTTATTTTTTCGGAATATTTTTTGACAAAATTAGCCCCTTTTGTTCCATAAGGAAGCCTTGCCGTGTCGCCGAAATAAATTATCTGGTATTCGGGCAGGTATTTGAAGATTTCTTTCACTACTGTCAGCCCACCCACGCCAGAATCAAAAATGCCTATCATTTTTATGCTATTGAGCTCGTCCTTAAATAATGGATAAGGACTTGACAACTATTTAATAATATGCTATGATTAATTTGTCAAGAACAACTGTGTTCCTGGCCTGCCAATTCATTGGCAGTTGGCTCTTTCTTCGCCAATAATAACCCTGTGGAGGTGCACCATGTCGATCGAAAAGGCTTTTATGTTTGGTCTTCGGGTCTGGGCGGCGGTCGTCTGGATCCTGGCAGCCCTATGGGTTGTCAGTCTCGTAGGACTCGTGCTTCTGATCGCGCTCCACACTAACATTGTGTGGATAGCCATCACCGGTACGGTGTTCGCGGGGCTGTCCCTGGCATTGCGCCGGGGCAAGTAAATCCCTTCGGGGATCCAAGATAGGACCCGCTTCTTCTCATTTGAAGGGCGGGCAGTTTTTTTATACGGAATACTTTAGTATAACCGATTTCAAAGGAAACTCAAATAGTTGACATATTAAAAATAATAGTATATACTAAAAAACGTGGAACATTGGCAACCCAAACGGGAGGGCGAAGATAATGCCGAAAACGATAGGTTTTCAATACATGCTGGTTATCGTCCTGTTACAAGGATTGATAACAGGCGTCCTTTCAGGATCCAAGTTCGGCTTCGTGTTCGGATTCGTGACAGGATTCCTTACAGCCGTATTGGCTTTGGCGGTAATTATGCTGTTGGACAAGCTGGAAAAGTCCAGACAGCCGGAAACCGAAAACATTTAGAATCCCTCGAATATATAAGAAAGCAGGTCTGTCAGATTGGCAGGCTTTTTTTTGTTTGATTTTTAGAGATTCTTGTATTAAGCTGAAATCCTGGGCACCTTGATAACATAAAACAGTGAGCCACGGGAGGAAAGGAGGGCTTGTGAAATACAATGCGCAAGAAATAATCACAGGCCCGCAAGAGCATGTGATTGAAGACTTGGTTATCATGCCGGATTGGCCCCGTTCGCAGAAGGTCGGGCCAAAGAGCGCCCTGATTTGTAAACAGGATTGGTTTTTGCAGATGTGCAAAAACCACCATATTGAGCTGCCTGATTTCATGATGCCGGCATTAGAAATGGCGTCTATGCATTTTTTGCGGGTCATGTATTCAGAATACCGCAATTCTCACTCCGGCCAGGAGCCTGGCTGGATGAACAAACTTTCAGCGCGCCAGAAGGTTCCAGTGCGTTGGGAGTACTGGATCCAGGATGCGCCGATTGAAACAGATCTGATTGTTCCGGGTTTTGAACTTACCGGAATCGGCTATCTCACCAAAGACGGCGGATTTATCCATGACGTTTGCACTACATTTGACCTTTGGCGGCTTAACGGAATAAAACAGCTTGGCTTCCTGCACGATCCGGTAATCAGGCAAAAAGAACTTCCGACCTATGCGAGCACTTTTTGCCACACAAGGTTTCTGCACAGCATAGATGTCGGGGTTTTGGCCACATTGATCGGCCTGAATAACGGCTTGTCCGGGCAGGAACTGCTTACCCTGAAAACCGCCGCATTCAGCCACGATTGGAGGACTCCGGCCGGCGGGGATACAATGAAAGCCGTTGATCCGGAACTGTTTGACGAAGACCGCCATTATGATGAGAAATTCTCTACCGCCGGGTTCAAGGAATTCCGGCGGAAATACGGCATTAACCAGGAAGCTCTTTGTTCCGTAATCATGCAAAAAGGAGCAATGGGCAGGATTTTAGATCTTGCCGACAAGGTCTCTTACACAGCGCGCGACGTTGAGTATCTTCTGAACCAGAATTCCGAGCGCGACGACATACCGTTCTGCTACGAATTCAGGCGGATACGGGAAATGCTAAAGGTTAATCCGCTTATCTGCAGTATCTGGGACTGCGCGCATATACGCGACAGTATGCTGGTGATTGACGATGCCGATCGCCTGGCTGATTTTCTGAAGCTCCGGGCTTTGATGTTCCGTACGCTTTACTACAATCCGGCCAGCCGCTTTTTAGAAGACGGCCTTATAAAAGTTTTGGCAAAATATCTTTTCCATAAAAAGATAATAACGCTCAAAGAGCTGCTTGCCATCGGCGACCAACGCCTCATGGAAATAATGGATAAAGTAATCGGGCAGTATTTCTTTCTTAACTCGGTCAGCAATGACCTGAATCCGAGGATTGAAAGATTCGGCACGATCAAGGAAGCCCATGACAGGGAAAGAGAACTGCTGAAGGATTCGGATATCATGATACACCTAGATGAGTCCAAACTTAATAAAAGTTCCGGGTTGTCTGATTTCATGGTTTGGGAAAACGGGAGGGCAATGGCTTTTCCAGAAGCTCGGCCAAAAGAGGCTGAAGAGATCAGGGCGATAACCCGAACCGCTCAGCCATTTTTCCTTTATATATATTCCACCGAGAAGCTGCGCTTTCCGAAAGACTTGGCGCATGAACTCAGGAAGGAGAGATTGCTTCGCTTGGCAGAAGTTGCCGAGTGACACCGCACAAAACATGTTGCGGTTTTTTATTGTTCTGATAACAATCAAAAAGCCCTGTTTCCGGGGCTTTTTGATTGTTTGTTTGTTAAATTTTTATACGTCGGAAGAAAGTCGTTTGAACACGACAATGAACAGGAATATCAGCACAAGGCCTCCTAAAATCCATAAATACCAGCGTTTTAAAAATCCCCAAAAACCGGTTGTCGCTGCAGGAGTATTAGAAATTGCGGCAGCTGCCTGGGCAGGATTAAAATTTATCGAAACAGAATCTGAATGTGTTGTGGCTCCTGAAACATTGCTTGTTGCAGTTGCTTGTTTTGCTCCGGCCGCTGAAATAGTTTGTGTTTTCCCTTCAAAAGTAACTAATTTTGCGCTTGCCGGAGCGACAGAGCCGATATTAATTCCTGAAACTATATCTCCGGAAACTGCAACTCCGTTAACCTGCAAATTTCCCAAAGAAGAAATTTCACTTGGAATATTAGCTGAAACACTTACATTATCGATTGGAGTTGTTGAAGTGTTTGTCGCAGAAATCATAAAATAAACCTGGCTGTTAGGGCCGACTTGGGCCGTTTTTTGCCATTGATTAGAACCAGAGTCTTTTTTGGCAAATAACGAAATTGACAATGCACTTGCGGCCGCATTCGTATTTAATTTACAATCGTTTGGACAGTTGTCCGATGTTTCTCCTAAAGTAGTTTCGCATAATCCGTTGCCACAATGGTTTTGACTGTCCGTCGGCGCAGTTGTATTCGCCGGCGTAGTTCCACAGTAGATATTGTAGTCAGCAGTGCCGACGGCACAGGTGGATCCATCGCATTTTATTGTATTTAAGCATTTGTTGCCAGAACACGTGTCTAGTGTACAGCTGTTATTATCGGTGCAATTTTTATATAAGCCGCTGCGTACTCCGAGCGAGTCATACCAAACGATAGAATCGCCGCTGCACGATGTTCTGTAGTATGCCGTATAAGTATTAATGGGATAATTATTTACGGGCTGGATTGGCTGAATATATGCAGTGCATTGGCCATACTGGCAGACCTGGCCATTGTTAGTGCAGTTATAATATAGGTCTTGCTGGTTTTGGCATGAGTCATACCAGTAAATGTTATTTCCCACGCAAAGTTTATAGGCGTGATAGGTGCAATTACCGTAATTGTTGTAATTGTTGTAATTGTTCTGGCATGAGTTATTGTAGCAGCCGTTCTGGCAATATTGGACAAGATTTTGCTGGTTACCGCATGAGTCGTACCAATACAAATTATTTCCCGAACATCTCTCTTGGTAGTTCGAGGTGCATCCATATTGTGCATGGACAGTGCCAGGCATTGTTAACGCCAAAACAAACATCATTGATAAGAAGATGCCTGTAATAATTAATTTTTTCATTGTTTGCATATTTTGCATATTTTTGACTGTAATTAAAGGTTTTTAACTAATACTATATTCTATCATTTTAAATAAAATAAGTCAATAGCTGGGCGATTAAATATGTAGGATATCTATAGGGGTAAAAAAGGGCAAAGAGATGTCTTAAAACAGCTAAAATACCTCATTTACTGAGGTATTTTAGGCAGTGGACCCACGGGGAATTGAACCCCGTCTTCCTCCATGCCATGGAGGCGTAATACCGGTTTACTATGGGCCCGTACTTTTTGATTATACTTATTTTAAGGCTTTCTTCAAGTTGTTTATCTCAGCAGCCTTATCGCAACGCCTACGAAGGCCAAAACAATGCCGATAATCCCAAATAAGCTCTTTTTATATCAACTCTTTAATCTGCAACCCCCATCTTTTACAGAGATAAAGGTCGGCCTACTTTACATTTCTTACATATATCTAATTTATAAATACCATTTTTAATATCTTTTCTCAATTGTTTATAAAATGGCTTTTTCCATATGTCTATTAACTTTTCGGTCCTTATATTTCCGAGTTTAAGAGATGTAAAATAATCATTGCAACAAAATACGATATTTCCTGCATAATCAACAATAACTTGCTGTAGCTGGTCTCTACAAGCATCCGTCTTGTCAATTTCTTCACTAACTTCCACTATGCCACCTCGGTTAAATATGTTCGTTAAAGTGTTGTAGCGTACTTCAACGCCGTTATTACCATATGAGCTACGATACAGAATGACTTTTTCAACATTTTCATGCTCGCCACCGGGGTGCTTGGTTACAGCAAAAACGTTAACGCCTGCCAGTATCAATTTTTTATACAAATCAACGGTTAATAAATCTCCATTTGTATAAAGGTAAATCCTAGAATTTGGTAATTTATCCCGTGTATATTTAATCAAAACCGGCATGCGATCGTCTAATAACGGTTCGCCATAGCGAATGGGAGCAACTTCACCATTCCATTTTAGCTCAGCTAATTCATCTATGATTTTATAAAATAAATCTGTGTCCATTTTTTTAAGATTTTGTATTAGTCCTCTATCGTATATTGAATTAGGACAATAATAACATTTTCTGTTACAAGCAGTAATAGTTTCGATACAAATTCTATTATTAAATATATCAAATGTTCCATATTTATATAAGTTTCCTAATTTTTCCTTTAATAAACCTACACGTTGTTTAGCACACCAAAAAAAACCATGGTTTTTTAAACATAGTAACCCTCTTTGACATAAAGTTTTTCTTTGCATATATTCAGGCATTTTTTGGACAAATATACAGAAATAAAAAAATAAGATGGAACAAGAATTACTTATCTCAGCAGCCTTATCGCAACGCCTACGAAGGCCAATACTATACCTATAATCCAGGCTCGCATTGTTACTTTGTATGAGGGCCAGCCAATAGCCTCGAAATGGTGATGAATCGGCGTTGAAAGGAATACTTTTTTCTTCCTGAATTTTTTGGATAAAAGCTGGATTATTACAGACAAAACTTCAATCACTAAAAGACCGGCGATTACGGGCAAAACATAAACAGAATCAGTTAAAAAAGCTATGACAGACAGCACGGTTGTCAATCCAAGTATGCCCGTCTCCCCCATATAAAATCTGGCAGGAGGAATATTAAACCATAAAAAAGCAAACAAGGTTCCTGCAACAACTGCGCAGAAGGCCGCCAGATCAATTTTGCCTAAAGAAAAAGCTATTATAGTGAACGCACCGAAAATCGATGCAAAGGTTCCTCCGGCAAGGCCGTCTAAGCCGTCTATTATGCCGCCGGACCAGCAGGCAACGGTCACTAAAATAAATAAAGGAATATACCACAATCCAATGGACAAGTCGCCAAAAAAAGGAATATAAACCGTATCCCACCCTAACTTTTGGTAAAACCAGATGCTCCCGATGAGGCCGATTAAAATTACAAGCAATGCCCGCTTTTTAAAAGAGATTCCCCCGCCAATATATTTCCCCCAGCCCTTAACAACTAAAATATCATCTATTAATCCTACAAATGATGCAACAATTAATGTAAAAAGCGGCAGCCATGTCTGGCCCCTTGATAAAAAATTAAAATTAGCCAGCCATGTATTTGGAAAGATTAAAGATAATATAAAAAACAAAAAAATAATAAAAATAACTGTGAGCCAAACAAGAAGACCTCCCATGCGGGGCGTGCCGACTTCCTTTTCCTTGTGTAGATGATTAAAAACAACTGCATCTTCGCCAGAAATTGCTTTCTGCCTCGCGCTTTTTTTCCAGAATTTATGTTTGTACAAAAAATGCGTCAGCAGCGGACACCAAAAAATAGCTATAGCCGAAGCAACAGCCGCCAGAATGAAAACCTTGATAACATTAAAGGTGAGTATTGTCATCTGTTAATTATAATCTGTTATTTGCACGTCGCATTTGAATAATTAATTAATTTTTTCATCTCAGAAAATCTGTCATCAGCCCCTAAAATTACGTTGATTAAATAATCATTATTATTAGGATTATTTATCACCAGAAGCAGGCACCCTTTAGCATCTGCAGTAAAGCCGGTTTTACTGCAGATTATATCAGGAATCTCGCCTAAAAGCTGATCTGTATTCTCTACATTTCCAAACCCTGGCACATAAAGCTCCTTCAGTTTGCTTATGTCAGCTATTTTAGGATAATTTTTCAAAATATGATCAGCAAGCCTTGCTAAATCTTCCGCTGTGGAAACATCTCTTGAGCTCAAACCAGTAGGATCGGCAAAAAAGGTGTCTTGCATGCTTAAATCTTTCGCTTTTTGGTTCATTAGGGTCACAAATTTTTGCTCCCCGGCCAACTCAGACAAAGCATACGCTGACTTGTTGGAAGAACCAACCATCATTATGTCTAAAAAGTTTTCCACTGTCATTATATCGCCCAGTTTTACGTCCTGTTTTAAGGGATCCTGCGAATCAGCAATTTTATCTACCTGCAAAATAGTTGATAAATTATAATTATCTAAAACAACAACTGCTGTCATCAGTTTAGTAAGGCTGGCGATCGGTAGCCGTATATTGCTATCCTTTTCAAAAATAGTTTTATTTATATCCTGGAGGCTGCTTTGAACCGAAATTGCGGATTTTGCATTAATTTCCGGTTTGGTAATTATTTGCGGCTCAACAGCGGGTTGGATAATATTTTGAGCAGTATTTTGCTGTATAACATTTTGAACGCCTGCAGAAATGCTTCCCAAAGCCGCTTCTTCATTTATACTGTTTGTGCTTTGCACTGATTCGCCTGGAATTTGTATGTAATTCAAAAGAATCCATTTAACGCCGGAAAGCATATATGCAAAAAATACTAAAAACACAAACGATAATAAAAATCCTCCGACAGCGCGCTTTAGGTTCATTATTTTTTCTTTTTTTCTTTTGTTATGCTTATATGTAATTCCTTCAATTGTTTTTTATCAACCTCAGAAGGTGCTTTCATCATAAGATCTCTGCCGTCTCCGGTTTTAGGAAACGCCATAACTTCCCTTATATTCGGCTCTTCAAATAATAAAGCAAAAACCCTGTCTATACCCCAAGCAATCCCTCCGTGAGGAGGAGCTCCATATTTAAAGGCCTCCATCATATGCCCGAATTTTTCATGTATTACCTCTTTTTTATACCCCATTATTTCAAAAACCTTTTCAAGAGCCTCGGGCCTGTGGTTTCGGATAGACCCCCCGCCTATTTCAAAGCCGTTTAGCGCAACATCGTATTGGCTGGTTAAAATGTTCTCTATATTTTTCTTGTTCAACAGATCTTCATCAAATTCCGGTTTGGCAGCTGAAAACGGGTTGTGTGTGAAAGTCCATCCGCCCTCTTCTGTTTTCTCAAAAAATGGAAAATCAATGACCCAGCAAAATGCCAGAAGGTTTTTGTCGTTTTTATCCTTCCTGATATCCGGCTTATCTGAATTATACTTTTTCATCGCGTCTTTATAACTTATCCTCGGAAACGGAATTTCCTGTATTTTTTTATTCGGAAATAAATTCTGCACGATTAAAATTAAAAGACGTTCTGTTAAATCCATAACATCTTCCTGGCTTACAAAACTTGCTTCAAGATCGAGTTGGGTAAATTCCGGCTGTCTGTCCCCTCTCGGGTCTTCATCTCTTAAACATTTTGCCATCTGAAAATATTTTTCCAGGCCTGCAACCATTAATAATTGTTTGTATTGCTGCGGCGATTGCGGAAGAGCATAAAATTTACCCGGTTCTTGGCGCGAAGGCACGATATAATCCCTTGCTCCTTCTGGCGTTGATTTAGTTAAAATTGGCGTTTCAATTTCAGCAAAACCTTCTTTATCCAAAAAATCTCTGATAAATTTTATCACTTTATGTCGCACAATAAGATTATTTTTCATCCGCTCTCTTCGTAAATCTAAATATCTGTATTTCATTCTCGTTTCCTCGCCAATATCGTAACCGTCTCCTTCAATGGATAGTGGCAGGGTTTCCGATTCTGATAAAACTTTTAGGCTTTCCACTGAAAGCTCCACCTTACCCGTTTCAATTTTCGGGTTGACCATATTTTCCGGCCTTTTTACAATTTGCCCGATAATTTCTACAACCCATTCCGCCCTCAAAGTTTGGGCCATATCATAAACCTCCTTATTCGAAGGCACAAAAACAACCTGTAGGATTCCGCTGATATCCCGCAGGTCAATAAACAAGATTTTACCATGGGCTCTTCTTGTGTTCACCCATCCGCAAACCCTGACCTTTTCTCCGATGTGTTTTGCAGTGTCTTTTATTAAAAATCTTTGCATAAAGTTTTTTGTTATTTTATAAATTTAAAAGTATTAATTATTTCGTTCAATATTTTTGGTCTCTCTGCATTTTTAGTCAAGCAATCATTATAATTTTTTGCTTGTTCCGTATTTCCGGGTTCAAGCGGCAGATAAACGTCGCAACTAACCGAAACGGAATCTAACTGTACAACAATACATTTTTGATTTTTTACTGTAGCATAATAATCATAATAATATTGATGCATCATTGCTGCAT
The DNA here is from genome assembly GCA_903845295.1 of Candidatus Staskawiczbacteria bacterium. Lineage (GTDB taxonomy): Bacteria > Patescibacteriota > Minisyncoccia > Minisyncoccales > Staskawiczbacteraceae > XYD1-FULL-39-28. The sequence goes on along the minus strand of CAIMWV010000027.1, from coordinate 33,847 downwards.
CTCCTATATTGTAATAACAGTAAGTAGTATTGTTTATGGCCATTTCCTTACCGCCCCGATTTCCCCAATTGCTTATAATAGCTTCAGTGGATGATCCGCTGGGCGAACCTTCAACGACCTCATTTACAATATTAGGGCATTTTCCCGGAAAAACATCGTAGTTACAATCACCAACCAAAATTTTGGGATCATGACCGGCATCGAAAAAATCATTTGGATATTTTATAGAAAAAGCGAATTCATCGTTGTTTAAAGTATTCCAGTCAGCGGTTTTATCTGCAACGGGTGTTTGCACTTTTTGCAGAGATAGTTTTGTGTGTACAAAATATCCGCCGATTGCGATTATGGCGATAATAATTATTACAATTAAAATTATAGTATTTTTTTTCATAATTATTTAATTTTGATTTTTACAAATTTCCTGCTGCCGACTTTTATTATCATCCCGTCTTGCAAAGTAACTTCTTTTTTCCAATCAGAGATTCTTTCTTTTTTATCTTTATTGATTATTTCCACTCCCCTGCCCTCGATTAATCTTTTAGCTTCATTTTTTGAGGAAGCCAGTTTTGTATCAAACAACAAGTCCAAAATAAAATAATTATTTTTTGGTGTTTCAAAGGATGGAATATCGCTTGGTAGTTCTTTGTTATGAAATACCCTGTTAAATTCTTCTCCTGCTATTTTTGCCTGTTTATCTCCATAAAATATTTTAACTATTTCAAAAGCTAATCTGGCTTTAGCGTCTCTAGGATTTCCTGCAACTATCCCCTTGATTTCTTCCAGCGGCAAATAGGTGTTATTTATAAATAAAATTTCCGTCATTTCATCCGGCTGAGCCATAATTTGCCCAAACATTTGGACGGGATTTGCATCCAAAAACACTCCGGTACCTTTGCTTTTTGACATCAGCTCTCCCGTTTTGGGATTTTCCATCAATGTTACAGCAACCACAAATTTATCTTTACCCTTTAATTTTTTCATCAAATCCCTTCCCGCCAAAGCATTAAAAATTTGATCTGTTCCGCAAACTTCAACGTCAACGTCCATAGCCACCGAATCATATCCTTGCATTAAAGGGTATAAAAATTCATGCAGATATATTGGTTTTTCTTCTTTTATCCGTTTTTGGTACATATCGCGCTCCAGCATTCTTTGTACGGTAAAGTGGCTGGCTAAATCTATAACCTCTTCCATTGTAAGTTTTGAAAGCCAATCGTTATTATATTTTATTTTCGGAGGATTTTTGTGGTCACTAAAATTCATCAGGGGCTTTATCAATTGCTTCCATTTTTTCACGTTATTTACAACTTCTTTGCGGGACAATTGTTTCCTGGCAGAACTCTCTCCCGATGGATCCCCTATTCGGGCCGTGAAATCTCCGAAAAGGATTATTACTTCGTGTCCCAGCTGCCTGAACTTTTCCATTAGCATGATGTTTTTAGCATGGCTTAAATGCAGTGTCGGCGAGGTCGCGTCAAAACCAATATAAAATTTAAGCTTTTTACCGCTTAATAATTTTGTGCGGAACTCTTCGTTACCGGGCAAAATCTCGACTATTGTCCCGCGGTTTAAAACTTCATCTATTTTTTGGGAATTTGTATTTATCATATTTTATGCCTAAAGGCAGTATTTAACGGAATGAATTATTGTATTATAGCTGTTTATATAAAAAAATAAAACTGTTGATAACTACTGATAAAATTACAGCGATATTTGTGGTATTATTTATTAATAGATAGCTCATTGACTCTTTTATAAAGGGTGCGAGTATGAAAACCATTACAAGGGGTCTTGAAAAAATTGAAACTGTGCTGGCTGCAAGCGAACACGTAAGAATTTGTCCCCATTGCATAAAAGTGAAAAAACCTCCAATAGAGTGTACTCATTGCAATGGCAGTGGTTTTGTAAACTCCGATGGTTCATGCATAACAGAAGCAGAAGCTGAACTTCTAGGAAGAGTGGCCGAGAGTGTAGTGGACAAAATGCGTAAATAAAATAACAAAAAAATAATTAGAACTCGCCTTCAGAAGCGGACGTTACTGCGCCCGCGTTTTTTTTATAAATTTTTTGAAAGTTCATAAATGTCTCCCGCGCCCATAATAAGCAGCACTTGTCCGTCCTCCAAATTATTTTTTAAATAATTTTTGATTTTATCTTTCTTGATATAAATAACCGTCGGTTTTCCAATTGCCTTAACTAATTTTCTTGAATTCGCTTTTCTTTTTATTTTTGCGCTTTCCCTGCCGGCAACGCTGTATATGTCGGTAATAATTGCCATATCGACAGGCGAATTTTGGAAAACTTTGACGAATTCGTCAAACAGATAAAATGTGCGCTGAAATTGGTGCGGTTGGAAAACGCACCAGATTTTTTTGTGCGGGAATTTTTCTCTGGCCGCCTGTAATGTAACCTTTATTTCGGTTGGATGGTGGCCGTAATCTGAAACCAAGGTAATTTTTTTTCCGCTAATCTCTGTTTCCTTTAAATCAAACCTCCGCCAAGCGCCTTGATATTTAGAAAGAGCTGAAAAAGAAGTTTTATCCTTTATGCCAAGAAATCTGGCCACTGCCAAGGCAGCCAAGGCATTCGCCAAATTGTGACGTCCCGGAATCTGCATGATTTTCTTCAATTCTTCCGCTTCAATCTGCTTTAAGGAATAATTTTCAATTTTAAAAGGCCTTTGAACTTTTTGCATTTTTAATTTGATGATATTTTCATCATCAGCATTTGCAACTAAAACTCCATCCTCAGGCAGATGAGAAATATATTTATCGAAAGTTTTCATTATATTTTCCAGATTTTTGTAGAAATCCAGATGTTCCCTTTCAATATTGGTCAAGACAATGATCTTAGGCCAATAATTTAAAAATGAAGCATTAAATTCGTCGGCCTCAATAACCAGATATTTGCTTTTTCCTGAGCGGAAATTTGTGTTATCAAATTCCTTTATTTTTGTGCCGACAATTACGGTAGGATCTAAACCCGCCTTGGTTAGAATTAAAGAAATTAAAGCTGTGGTAGTACTTTTGCCATGCGCTCCTGAAACTGCGATGGTAAAATATTTTTTGGTCAGCTCGCCCAATGCTTCAGGATAGCTTCTTAACTTCATTTTGCGGGTTTTAGCCTTTTTATATTCGGGGTTAGATACCTCAACAGCTGGGCTGTAAACAACCATTTTAGCGTCGTTTGGCACATTTCTGGCGCTATGCTTGCCAATTTTTATTTTAGTTCCTTTTCCCGCCAGCATTTCAGTAATTTCCGAAACAACCAAATCCGAGCCCGAAACCTCGTCTCCTTTTGATAAATAATACTGGGCTAAGGCGGAAACGCCTATTCCGCCAATGCCGATAAAATGGATTTTCACCCCCACACCATAACGAGTTTATTATTCAAAGATTTTTTTTCTCAAAATTATTACCCCGTTTGTATTTAATTATTATTTTTCTGTTGTATTCACTCTCACACAATTTGAAAAAAATCGTAACTCGTTTGGTGTGGGGGTGAATATTAATTATCTTTTATTTTTCCTATTATTTGATCCGATGTTATAAGCTTATTTCAAGTTATGTGATTCTAAAACTGTGTAAACCGGGCCACCGCGCTTCAATTCTGACTCCATAACTTCAATTGATTCAACTGTAAATGGCAGTTCAAATTTTTCATTTATTTCCGGCCTTTCATCGGGTTCAATCCCCTTCCATTCCCATGTGCTTATGCGGGCCAGCGTAATGTGCGGCGCGAAAGTCCTGTTTTCCGGGACAAAACGGACTTTTTCTGTTAAAGAATTCTCTAAATCTTCTTTAAGCAAAGAAAGCTCCTTTGATTTTTCTCCTTCTGCCCAAACCATTTTTGGAGGGATTTTTTTAGGAGGCCCATATAAAATTTGATTTAAACTTAAAGAAAAAGAACTGTGCCTTTTCGCCACATCTTTGACTATTACGCAAACCTCGCCTGTTTCTTCGTCTGTTAATGCGCCTAAAAACTCCAAAGTTATATGCAGATTATCTTTATCCGTCCATTTAGCTGGTAGCTCAGGCCATTTTTCAGAATACGAAAATAACTCTTTTTTTATTTCTTCTGGCAGGTTTATAGCAATAAAAATTCGATGACGTTTTTCCATTGGTTGAATATTATCATAAAATGACCTAAAATTAAAGTGTTATGATTAATAAAGAAATTGCTAAAATCTTCAATGAGATGGCCGAACTGCTGAATATCAGGGGCGATAGCGCTTTTCATATAAATGCTTACAGAAAAGCTGCTGAATATTTGGAGTCTTTACAGGCTGATGTCTCGGAAATTTATAAGGGAGCACAGCGAACACTTACCCCGAGCAAAAGCGAGGGGCAAAAGCTTTGGGAAGTTTTCAAAGTTAAAGGAATTATAGGTGATAAAAATGCAAAAAAAATTGAGGAGTTTATAAAGCATGGAAAGATTAAAGAATATGAGGAGTTAAAAGAAGAAACAGCAATACAGCAGGTTATCACGCACTTTTTCCTATCAAAAGGACTGGGGTTGCAGGAATTGAAAGAAAATGCTAAAAAGAGGAAGATAATATATTCTCGATTTACAAAGCCGGCAAAACAATTGCTGGAATTGGCAGGTTCTGTTGAAAAAGCAAAAGAGGCCATTGATAAGGTGGCTCAATGGGCAAATACCAGAAAATTGGATTATGCGATTGAAACTGTCTTTAAAAAATGGCTGGAATTAGACAGGCTAAAACCGAAAGAAATAGTCAAAAAGCCATTTTATAAAGGAGATCCGATGATTTGGTCGGAAACAAAAAAGAAATGGTTTGTAATTTCAAAGTATGGCGAGTGGTTGGAATTCGCCGATAAACAATCCACCATAGAGTGGAGAGTAATACAGTAGACATATAATTAAATAATAAGTTAAAATGCTAACACATACAGATTTGCACCCGGGAGTACAATTTATTTATGAGGGCCAGCCATGGGAAGTTTTGGAAGCCAGTATGATGAAAACGGCCCAAAGAAGGCCCGTCATCCAGAGTAAAATAAGGAATCTGATAGACGGCAGGGTCCAGGAAAAAAATTTCCAGCAAGGGGATGTTTTTGATGAGGCCGATTTAGAAAAGAAAGAAATCAAGTTTTTGTACCAAACCAAGGGACAATATTTTTTCTGCGAAAAAAATGAACCGGCAAAAAGATTTTTCTTTACAGAAGCCCAAATAGGACCTCAGGCAAAATTTTTAAGGCCGAATGAGCTGGTAACAGGAATAGTTTTTGAGGAAAAAATTATTACTTTCAAACTGCCGATAAAAGTACAATTGAAAGTTAAAGAAGCAGCCGCAGGAATCAAAGGCGACCGCGCTCAGGCAGGAACTAAAGAGGCGGTATTAGAATCAGGAGCAGTTATACAGGTCCCGCTGTTTATTGAAGAAGGAGATGTGATTGAAGTGAACACGGAACTCGGCGAATATGTAAAACGGGTATAATTTAAATTTCAAACTAAAAAGCGTATCATTTCCATCATTCGATACGCTTTTTGTTTAAAAAATTATTCTTTTTCTTTCCATGGCACTAATGGAACGTCTTTATCTGGTTCAAATTCGATTAAACTCCGGTTAATTCCTAAACTCGCAAAACTTTGATCTAGCCCAGCTGTGCCAGCGGGTTGGTATACGTGCACACCCCTGCCCTTTTCCTGCGGAGGAGACTTTTTGAGCAAATCAGGATTCATTGCATTTAATATTTTCCAAAAATTTTCCGGGTTTTCTTTTACACCATTTACCATTTTCTCAGCCAATTCCTTGCTCATTAAAATGGTCACGAATGTTGTACCCTCTCTCCCTTTACGTATTGAGCCACCTTTTTCTCTTACATATTCCGGACAATCATATGAAAAATTCAATCCCACCACCTCGTCTTCTCCCTGGCCCCCGACATCTTTCATTTTTTTTCTTGTTCGTTGCCGTTTTTTCACCGGGACACTTATTTCTTTTTTAGTTTCAACTTTTTTCTTGAAAAAAAATAAAAATGGTTTTTCTTCTATTTTTGTTTCAGTTTTCTTTTCATAATGATCCACAGCAAAGCGTTCTTCTATAAGCGGGACAATAGCAATATTTGTTCTTTCTTTGCCATATCTAATTTGACTGTCAAGATAAAAATCCATTAATGGACTAGGATCGCTGCCCCTAAAAAAGTTTTCAGACATTTTAGAAGAACCGCCCCTATAGCCCCGATAAATAGCATTGCCTTCCCCTCCTGACGCATCTTCAGTCACCCCCATAAATTTATCTCCCGGTTTTATTTTTGTCTGTATGGCATAACAACATCTGTCCCGCTTCACTTCTTCACCCATTTCTTTGAGCGCAGCAAAAAATTCCGGATTTTCTAATTCTTCTCTTGCTTCGGCAAGCTCCGCGGCGTCTTTTGCTTGCTGTCGTTTAATCAATTCCGGATTTATTGCGACAGGAGCTGGTTCCGACTCCACAGTATTTTTTCTCGGCCTGCCGCGACGTTCAACTTTTTTCGGTTGCTCTTCCGAAGAAAAATTTTCGACGTCCGGAAGTGAATCTCTTGATTTTGGCATTTTAAAAAACTGTTAATTATTTTTTGGGAGGAATAATCGGCTGGGCCGGCGCGGCCGGCGGAACTTCAACAAACGAACGTTGCATAATTTCCTGTTCAACAATATCCTTTGGACGCGAATATTTCAGCTTAGATATTTTTTTGATTGCTTCTACTATTTCCGGCCTTCCTTTGGGCGGAGGAAGCGTCTGCATTTTAAATGGCGTGGAAATTTTATTGTTTATCATCATTTTTATTATGAGCGTGAAGTTGTCCAAATTTACCAGGTCAAATCTTGAAAATCCGGGCTCAAACTGTTTTTCCAGGTTTTCGGCATCTTCAGCCCCGATCCTGAATGCGCCGATTGTACCGACGTTTCCCAAAACCGCATCTCTTATTTCCTGTTTTAACTGCGGCATATACTGGTGCGCCATTATCAGGCTCAATTTATATTTTCTGGCTTCAGACAAGATGGAAGCGATTGAATCTGTTGTAAAATTCTGGAACTCGTCGATATAAAGGAAAAAGTCTTTCCTGTCAGCTTCTGCTATCTTTGCCCTTCTCATGGCGGCCATTTGCATTTTGGAAACCAAAATCAAACCAAGCAAAGAACTGTTTACCTCCCCCGTCAAACCTTTAGACAGGTTTGCTAAAAAGATTTTTTTGCCGTCCATTATATCCGCCAGATTGAATCCGGAATGAGACTGGCCTATAATATTTCGCATCATTTCATTTTCAATGAATCTGCCCAGCTTTGAAACCACGTATCCCAACATGTCAGACCTTGTAGAACCGGTTGTCTGCCCCCATTCTTTTGTCCAGAAAGACCTTACAACAGGATCAGAAACCTTTGCCATTCTCTGCTGCAAGAAAGTCGGGTCGGTAAACATTTTGGGAATTTCAACCAAAGTTCCCGGATTATCCTTGTCTGCCATCAGAGCCAGCATCGCGTTTCTCATATAGTGCTCAAACATCGGACCGATGATTTCCGGCGGAAAAAGTTTCATAAAAATCGCAATCATTTCCTGGACCGCAAAATCTTTTTGTTCCGGGCTGTCATACTCCAACATATTCAAACCACATGGCCTTTCAATGTCAAAGGGTTCAAAAATGACTACGTCATCAATCCTTTCTTTTGGGATAAAAGCCAAAACATCCTCAATAAGTTCTCCATGGGGGTCAATAACCGCAACGCCTTCGCCGTTTATGATGTCCTGTATTATCATGCTCTTCATAAACCATGATTTTCCGGTACCGGTCTGGCCAATGTAATAGAAATGCCTGCGTCTGTCCGTGGGTGTGGCAAAACAAACTTTTCTTTCTTCATTTCTATAACTGACTTTTCCGATTGTAAGCACACCTTTTTCCGGCAAATCCGATGGCGGAGCGGCTGTTATTGACTTTGCAGCTTTAATATACGGAGTTTCAATATAATGTGTTGGAAAATGATAAATGCTTGCCAATTCCTCCAAGTTCAGGATATTTGACTGCTTTGCATTGAAATTTCTGAAACTGAAATCATAAGCTAATTTTTGCAATTCTTTTTTATAAACTTCTTTAACCTCTAAACTGTTTGTTGCAGACAATGAAAATTGGCTGAAAGCTGAAGTCAGATGATTTAAAATTTCTTCCGCGCGGCCTTCCGATTCTGCGGATGCCACAACCCGGATGTTAACCTCAAACGGCTGTTTTTGAATTTTGCTTTGAATTGCGTCATATCCTTTTTGGTCAAAAGACTGTTCTTTGTCCCTTAGGCCCAACTCTTCCTCTTTTTTCTTTAAATCCTTACCAAATAACGCTTTCCACATATTTTCAAATTCCTCCATTATGGGCCCCTGGTATGCCTGGATTACAGCATCCCTGACAGGTTTTCCTTCCCTTATTTTTTTTAAAGCTTTTTCTCCTTTTTTTCTTAAATTCAATTTTGATAAGGGCCTTATCAATACCTGCACTGCCCCGCCTTCGTTTGCTGAAATTTTGCTTAAATTATTTGTTACTGAAGCCAAAGGATCCGTTTCTAATAACTGGTATGTGCTTATAGGAAAAAGAGAACTTTCAGAAAGCTGCAGATATGCCCCAGCGGTTGCTCCCTGCGGTTCAAAAATCGTATAATCCTGAGGGACTTTGTCAACCACCGCGCTAGGATAAACGCCCTGCACATATTTTTCAAAAACAGAATCTAAATATTTTGGAACCGCCACATAAAAAGAGATGTCAGAACTTCCAATTTGAGAAGCAATTTCAAATGTACAGCAGGGCGGAGCTTGAAATGGCCTGGGTTTTTTTAAAAATAAAAAATTGGCAAAAACTTGCTCCATCTGTGCTATCATCATCTTTTCTTCTTTCTGCGCTTCACCTTCTTTTTTGGGAGCATTTTTTGGCATCATCACTAAAAACAAAACCATCTCCAATCCGCCGAAAACGGAGTTTTTTTCATTTGTCTCGGCATTTAAAACCATGATGAATGCCATAACAATCAATAAAAAAACTAAAATTAAGCCCGGAATAATTATTGACATAAAATTATAAATTCAAAAAAACAACCTTCGGCTGATATTAATCTATTTTATAAATTTTTGATAGTATCCTTCTCTTGCTAAGGCATCGTGCAATGTGTCTAAAATAAAAGGGTCATTCATTGATTTAGCAACCTTTATTGCAAAAAGGACGCCCTTTTCCCTGGCAATTTCCAAAAGTTTTTTTAATTTATCGTCGTCTGCCAGAAACTGGATTTTATTTGCTTTTTGTTCCGCCTGTTTTTTCATATTATCGTCAACTTCCATCAACTCTATTTCTCTTTTCAACTCTTCTGAAACAATTTTTTCATCTTGTGAAATTTCTTTTTTTTCTATAGATTTTTCTGCTTCGCGTCCAAAATGTACTGCCTGCTCGCCCGCCGGAATTTTTTTTTCCGGCACTTTGATTTCTTCTTGTTTATCTTTGTTGTCTGCCATTTGATAATCGCGGGCGATAGAAGCGAGTAATTATTACCCCGCCCTCTATGCTCATTTTAAAATTATTTTTGCTTACTTTCTTTAATAAATATCCTTTTTCCCCTCTGCAATTTCATGACTGATTAGAGGGCGGGATAAGCTCGTTGCAGCTCGCTTATTTGACTATTAAATCAATCAAAAATTGATTAGTTTTTCCAGAAGAAAGATTATTGGCAGTATTATTTATTCCGGTTTTAACCACTACCTTTAGTCCCGTCGATTCTTTTGAAACTTCGTATACTTTCGTGCACGGACTCGGATCGAATGCCGGCTTCAGCAGCGCGCCGCACAAATCAGGATTAGGAATCCATGGAGCAACTGTATATGTCTCAAGAGGGACAAAATTTCTTCCTCGCGAATCAACAATATTTCCTATGGTCCATGCGTTTTGCTCCGTGTTTTCCGTGCCAATATTTTGCGCCCCGATTGTAACCTGGATAAATTTTGCTCCCGGGTTGCTTACGGTCAGGTCTTTCTGATTAGAAGAAGTGTATTGGCTATTTATAGTGCTAGACGCCGTCAAAACACTTCCTCTGTCTATTGCAGATTCAAAAACAAATCTAATATTTCCCAAAACCTGCTCATAAATTGGCAATTGTATTGTAGGTGTTGTGGGCGCAACAGGTTTTGGTGCTGGCGTTGCCATCCTCATAACTAAATAAACTATAATCGCGGCGACTAAAACTACGATTGCTAAAACTAAAAGCAATCTTGATGCCTGGCCTGCCTGCGCAGGCAGGCCCGAAGATTTATTGGTATTCATGTTTTTTTTAAAGGTTAATTTATTGTGTTAATTTTAACTCTCTATTGTTTGTTTTGCAATGCCTTTTAAATTTTCAAATTTGTTATTCATACCGCAAGGCCTCTATTGGATCTAATTTTGCGGCCGACCTTGCCGGCAAAACCCCGAAAGCCATTCCAATGGTGCCAGAAACTCCAACGGCGATAACTACTGCATATAGCGGCACTGTAAATATCCACATCAGTCCATTAGAATTTGCAATAATAGAAACCAGCCAGCTTAAAATAGAGCCGAATAAAATGCCTATGATTCCGCCTAAAACCGTGACTAAAATAGATTCTATTAAAAATTCTTTCAGGATGTCTGAGTTGGTTGCCCCCAGCGCTTTTTTTAATCCTATTTCAGCTGTTCTCTCGGTAACAACCACATACATAATATTCATAATTCCGACTCCGCCGACAACCAAAGAAATAGAGGCAATGCAGATAAGCAAAATAGTTATTCCGTTAAAGATTGTATTATAAATATCAAGAACCTGCGCCTGAGTCATTACAATAAAATCATCTTTGTCAGGATTTGTTATATTGTGATTATGCCTCAAAGTTGTCCTGATAAGCGCGGCTGTGGCGTCACTCAAATTCGTGTTTTTTAACTGAACTACCGCCACGGTTATATAATCAACGCCTAACATTTTTTTTTGCGCGGTTGCTAATGGCATATAAATACTGTCGTCTGCTCCATCGCCTCCGACAGAACCCTGAGAATTATAAACTCCTATAACCTGGAAATTTAGATTTCCGACGCGCAGTAATTTCCCCAATGGATCATCTTGAACAAATAAATCATCTGCTATATTGCTTCCCAAAATAACCACCTGTGCGGCTCCCGAGTCTTCCGCCTTTGTATAAAATCTACCCTCTTTTAGTGTGTGCCGGTCTATAATAAATCTTTCTGACGAAGACCCAAAATAAAGCGCGCTCTTTTGATTATTTCTATAACTCGCCACCGCCATGCCGGTAACCATGCCATAATCATTAACAACGTTGTTCAACTTTTTAATATCGTCTAAGTCGCGCTGTTTAAAGCTTGTGATCCCAATGGCAATTCCGGGGCTTAATGTCTGGGCGCGATTTTTCGTTGTTGGCGGGACTCTTGTTTTAATAAATAAAGTGTCGCTTCCGAGAGATTGGATTTCATTATTTATCAAACTTCTAAAGCCGGCTCCGGCTGATAAGACCATTATGACTGTGGCAATGCCGATCACAATTCCCAAGGTAGTCAAAACCGTGCGGACAGGGTTCGCAGATAATGCTTTTATAGATTGCCTGAATGCTTTTCTGTTATTCATACCTTAATGCGTCTATTGGATTTAGTTTTGATGCTTTCAACGCCGGATACAAACCAAAAATCACACCGGTTAAAATTGAAACTCCAACTGCTAGTAAAACCGAGGTTATGGAAACCACAAAAGCCCAGTCATATCCCAAATAATGCATCAGCAATGTTATAAGATAAGAAATTATTACGCCAATAATAATTCCTATAATTCCCCCCAGGAAAGTTAAGGCCCCTGCTTCCAGTAAAAATTGCCTGGCGATTGCCGAGTTTGTTGCACCAACTGCTTTTCTCAAACCAATTTCCCTTGTTCTTTCGGCCACGGTGGCCAACATAATATTTAAAATTCCAATTCCGCCGACAATCAAAGAAATTGCAGCCATTGCAGTCAAAAATAGCCTGAGGGCGTTTGTAATGGTGCTTAAAACACTTATTGCATCAGCAATATTGTAAACAGTGAAGTCCGCGTCTACAGCGCGTTGTATGCGGTGGTTTTGATTTAAAACTCTAGTAACATCATCGATTGTCTGCTGTATATTTCCTGACGAATCAACTTTTATGTTTATTGCCTGCAAATAATGTATGCCTAGAAGCTGCTCTTGGCCAATAGTCAAAGGAATAAAAACCTGGTCGTCGTTATCTTGGAAGAATGAACTGCCCCTAGGTGCAATAACGCCGATTACTCTCAAAGGAATTCCGCCGGCCTGTGTTTGCAGAGAACTTTTTACCTTAATAACTTGCCCAATCGGACTGACCCCGGTTCCACCAAATAATTCATCAGCCGTAGTAGAACCTAAAACCGCAACATTAGCATTCCCCTTTTCTTCTTGCTGGTTAAAAAATTGACCCTCCTGCATTGTAAAGCTTACCACATCTGAATAACTGCTTTCCGTGCCGGTAAAATTAGTATCTACATTTTTATTCTGCCACGTGGCCGTAATCGAGCCTCTGACCATTGCGCAGACGGCCGAAGCGTGAGGAACCTGCGTTTTACTTCTTAAAGAATCTGCATCGCTGTTCGCCAAAGTTGTAACAGTAATTCCAAAAACTTGTGACGGCGGACCTTTCTCATTACTTTTACCGGGCGCAACGCTTAATAAATTAGAACCAAGTTTTGTAACCTGCCCTAAAATCAAGCTCTGCGCGCCGGCTCCCAAAGAAATTATAATAATAACTCCGCCAACCCCGATAACAATTCCCAAAATAGTCAAAAACGACCTGCCTTTTCTGGCAAGCAGAGTCCTGAAAACAAGCTTTATAGTTCCTAAAAAATCCATACTACACTTTTATTTAACCAAGTCTTTATCTTCTGTGGCTATAGTTCTCTTTTCCACTTTTTCGTCGGAAATAATTTCGCCATCTTTAATGCGGATAATTCTTTTAGCGTGATTTGCTGTATCGGTTTCATGAGTAACCAATATAATTGTGTGGCCTTGGTGATTTAATTTCTGTAAAATAAACATCACTGTGTTGCCCGATTTGGAATCCAAATTTCCTGTTGGCTCATCGGCAAAAATTACAGCCGGATTATTGACCAAAGCTCTTGCAATCGCCACTCTTTGTTTTTCTCCGCCGGAAATCTGGTTTGTAAAATATTCCAATCTGTGGGAAAGCCCGACAGATGCCAATGCTTTTTCAGCCAGCTTATCATAATTCTTTAATTTGCTGTAAATTAAAGGCAGCCTTACATTGTCTAAGACGGTTGTGCGCGCCAATAAATTAAAAGATTGAAAGACAAATCCGACTCGTTCATTCCTTAATTTTGCAAGATATTCATCATTAAAACTTTTTGTATCCTTTCCTTCAAATTTATATAAGCCGGAAGTGGGCCGGTCTAAAAAGCTTAAAATATGCATTAAGGTGGACTTGCCAGACCCCGATGGCCCCATAATCGCCACAAATTCCCCTTCGTTTATCTTAAAGCTTATGTCATGCAAAACACGCGTAACAACCTCGTCATTAATATAATCCTTTTTAAGGTTCTCGACTTCTATAAGAGGCATAATTTTTGGAATGTAAAAATTTAAAAATTAATAGCTTGTCCGTGCTCGCACCCTTCATTTAAAAAATACATAAAAGGCTGCAAATTCTCAACTTCAATTAAGTTCATTATGGTTTTACATAGGTTACAATTTCCTGGCCTTCGCTGAGTCCCGAAATAATTTCTACTAATCCCCCATCCGCCTGCAATCCTGTCTGGACCTCAACCTGGTGGTACGCCAGAGTTTTTGGATCATCAATAACTCTTACATATTGCTTGCTGTTATTATTTATTATGGCCGTAGACGGTACAGCCAGAGCGTTATCTTTTTGAGCGACTAAAATCGTCATATTTGCAGTCATGCCGGGCTTAATGCCTGGAATATTATCTAAACTCCCCTTGACCAAATAGTCTACAACGCCGGAAATTACAATCGACGCCGGGTTAATTGTTAAAACTTTTCCTGCAAAGTGCTGGTCCGGCCCCAAAGCATCAAAGGTGTAATCAACGGACTGGCCCACTTGCAAAGACGCAACATTGGCCTCGCTCACATCGGCTTCTGCGTGCAGATTATTAATATCCTGCAAAACCATAACCTCCTTTGACGGCGTGGCTTGTTCACCGACTTTGATATCCACCTGCGTAATCGTTCCCGGCTCAGGAGCAGTTATAATCAAATTATTTAAGACTGTCTGAGCTGAATCAACCTGCCCCTGAGCTGAAAGTATTTGGGCCTTGGCCAAATTAATGTCTGCCTGCGTCGGCGGAGCGGTTGCAACGCTTAATTGGTCTTCTGCTGTTTGCAAAGCTAATTTCAAAGAAGCAATATTTTGCTGTAATGCAGTAACGCCGGTCAAGGCGGTGTTAACAGATGTTTTTTGAGTATCTATAGATGTCTTATCTGCGGCGGTAACTATATAATAATATATTTCCTGGTCGCACTGAGCTCTGATAATATTTATATCGTCATAAGCATCATTGAGAGATAAAATAGTCTGCGTCACTGCTGTATCTATATCTGCCGGAGCCATGCTTGTTTCAGCTATGTTTAAATCATTCTGCACAGTTTGCATATTGCTGTTAATATCGTTCTTGGCATTAGAAACCTGAATACCTTGCGGATTTTGTATTAAAAAATAATTATCTTGCAAAGTTTTCACGACTGTATAAGCATTATAAATTGTTGCATGGGCATTATTTAAAGTATTTAATGCTCCATTATACACATTGATCAAATTCTGCCTGGATGAATTTACGGAGTCCTGAACCGTTTTTATGCTTTGTGGAGTGGCTCCTGCCAAAAGTTTTTCATAATTTGCCTCGGCTTGGGCTAAAGCCCCCTGAGCTGAAGTCAAAGTGGCAAGCGCGCCAGACTCATCAAGCGAAGCTAAGATCTGCCCTTGTTCTACTTTATCGCCCTCTTTCACTGAAATTTTATCAACAACGCCACTGCCCTGAAAACTCAAACTGATATCTGTTTCGGATATCACTTGCCCCGTGGAAAGCACGGTTTCCTGCAAATTCTGTTTTGTGGCAAAGCCTGTCTGGATGGAGCTCGCGTTATTTTTCCTGCCAAAAATAAAATACCCGGCGATAATTAAAATTACTATAATTGCGATAATCCAGATATTTCCTTTTCTTTTTAAAAACTTGGGCATTTTCATTGTATAATTTTATATTTTAATTTTATTAATTACTGAACGGTCTTGCTCCGTCCAGCCATTTCTTGAATTGGCAATCGGAGCTGTGCTGAGGCGGAGCCGGATTTTTTAGGCATCCCACCGCGTCTTTGAAAATTTCATAAATATCCGACGGATTTGTTTCTATTTCTATAACTTCCTTTCTGAACGGCAGGCGGTCAATGAATCCCCTGCTTTTGTCAACGATATAAAAAGCCAGATAACCCTTTCTCGGAGTTGAAAATCCGTTTTTCTCCATTAAAAATGTATATGTGTCCAATTGCAGTTGGAATCTGTCGTAGACATTTGCCGCAGAACTGCCGGTTGATTTATAATCCAAGGGAGCGATTTTTTTCACCTGCCCTGAGTCACCGGGCGAAGGGTCGAATTCTAAAACATCATCAACTGCGCCGAATAAAGTTGCTTGCAAATTCTGGTCAAAATATCTTATGCCTGCAAAATTATTTCTCCACTGGTTTAATAATTTTTGGTTTCCAAACAAATGCGCATCAATATTGTTTTCCTTAAGCAACGGATGAGGTAAATTTTTTGCTCTGTATGTGTCAAACTCTTCTTTCAATAATCCGTCAACTGCCGAATTCAAGGCATAAGGATACGGAGGAGGCCTTTTAATTCCTAAATTTTTATCCAGCCAAAAACAATGCGGACATTCCAAAAATAAATTTAAAGAATTCGGCGAAAGTTGTATGGGCTTGCTTGTCATACTTTTAATTATAGCAAAAAAATATTAAGCCAGCAATTTCCACGTAAATTTATAGCAAAAAAAAGAGGCTCCTTGCTTCTTGGAGCCCATTACGAACACGAAGTTCGTTATTACTTACTCGCAGGTTCTGCGGCGAGATACTGCTCAGCCCGCTTTGCCACTTTTCTTGCTTGTGCCGGCGCGTCGCCGATGTAGTTCTCCGGGTGTCTGAACATCTCTCGCGTCTCTGCCGGAATGGCTTCCCAAACTGCGGATTGGTCTTCCTCTACCAAAAGCTTCTGCGTGGCTTCCACAAGCGTAACAGGCCTTTTGACTAGAGGCATTGCCATGTCCTTCAATTTGCCGGATTCTAGCAAGGCTATGGCAGCCTCCTCTCCATCGCGTCTTGCAGTTGCGTCCAGTAAACGGCACACAGCTTCGCCAAGGGAGATTCCCTTTGTGGTCATATACCGCGCCTTCTGGTTCACCAGTTCATAGCCGTCAAGAGGATATCCTGCCATCTCGATGGCGATCTGAAGGGGCTCAGCCAATATAGTATCGCCCGCCTCCAGCAGATTGCGCATGCAGCTGTCTTTGTCAACCGTCAGCCGGGCAATGAAGGGCGGTTTGTCATCTTTGGCGCGCAGTAGCGTCTGCAGTTGTTCCGCGAGGTTGACCACTATTGCGGGATAATCGCGGGTGACAGCGCTACCTGTCAGATCGCGCTGAAGGTTACTTAAGGCATTGATCTGCACCTTCACAAGCTCCCCGACGTTCTTCCTCCACATTGCCACAAGATTTTCCAGCCTGAATGGATTCACTTTGAGCATTGTCGAAGAGCCGGCCTGGCCCGGATCAAATGGTTCCCTGAACTCTCCGATCCGGCTGCTCATGAGTATCCTGCCGTCGTCGCCCAACTGGGCCAAGGCCGCGGAACACGCGACAATATCAGAAAGATATCTTTCAAGCGGTCCGGGCAAAAGAATCTGCTTGCTGACCAGCGCCGGCCTGAGCGGACGGCTAAGCCCGGCACTTTGTCCGAGTTCTTGCAGAACAGCTTCTTCAAAGCTCATTTTGAGCTTTGCCTGGCAACGAGCTTCGATGCCCAAATGGATCTGGGCATTCTTATTCCCGGTTGCGCCGGAAATTTTAGCGACGATAGCGCCTGCCGAAGCATTGGCGGCGGAAATGCTCTCAAGCAGTTGGCCCAGTATGCATGAGAACCAAAACCCCATGGTGCCTGGCAGTGCATCCTGCAGATGAGTCCTGAGAATGCAGCGGACATCAGCGTTATCGTAGGCCAGTTTGACCAAATGTTCGATGACCTTGTTGGTCTGTTTCCTCACCACCTTCTCATGCGCCTGGATGAAATGGACGGCACGTCCGGATTCCAAATCATCGTAGCTCGTGTTCGGCTTGTGCCACCACCGCCCGATCTGCATCGGAGACATCCACTGCATTATCAGCACCAGCGCGCGGATATCATGGTTGGTCAGCCCTCGCTCGACTTGGTCAACCAAGCCGGTCCGGATCGTGAGAAGCTTGGCGGTCAAGGCGCCATCCAGCAAATCCGCGTCCTGGGCCGGTATCGCCGCAATCCTGCCCAGAACCCTGAGCGTTGCTAGGATGACATGTATCGGCCCAAGGTAAAGCTTGTCGTACCCGAAGTAGTCAACGAGTGACTTGGGCTGGTACCGGGGATTGCCCGGTAAAGCCATATTGACAGGAATTTTGCCTGGATTTTCCAACACCAGTGTCCTTAATTCGGCTGTCTTTTCCGCTTTTCCCATCTTCCCTCTCCCGGGGCTTTTGACCCCTCAAAATGTCGAATGTCGCCCCAGGCGACGCCCACACCCGTAAAACTCGCGGGTTGAACAGTTGCTCTAAAATCCCTTCAGAGATTTTCAAAGAGCAATGCTAAATAGATACTAACAAAAATGTTAAATTTTGCAAACAAAAAGTCCCCACCCCGCTTGCACGTGATAAGGACATAGATTCGAGAATTTCCGAGCCGCTTATTCAGCCAAGGATTGGCCGGTAAGCAACTCGTAAATCCTCAAATACTTTTTCTGAGTAGAAGCGACCAGTTCGGGAGGCAAATCCGGCGGCGGCGGCTGTTTGTTCCATCCGGTAGCCTTGAGCCAGTCGCGGACTGGCTGCTTATCCAAACTCGGCGGATTTTTGCCCGGCACCCAGCTTTCTTTCGGCCAAAACCGGCTGGAATCCGGGGTCAAAACCTCGTCAATCAACATGATCACGTCGAAAAGAAGCCCGAATTCGAACTTCGTGTCGGCAATGATAATGCCGCGCTCCAAAGCGAAATCATGCGTCTCTTCGTACAACCTGATGCTGGCATAGCGCATTGCTTCGGCAGCATCTTTCCCTACTATGCCGACCATCTGCTCGAAAGTAATCGGCTTGTCGTGGCCTTTTTCTTCCTTGGTTGTCGGAGTGAATATGGCTTTCTCCAACTTGTCGCAAAGCTTGAGGCCGGGAGGCAGCTTGATTCCGCAAACCGTGCCGTCGGCTTGATAGCTTTCCCAGCCGGAGCCCATTATATATCCCCGTACAACACATTCGACTGGAAAAACCTTCTTCACTTTGCGGACAATCATTGTCCGGCCTTCAAGCTCCGGCCTCTGAAATGCTGGCGGCAGGAGAGCCAGATCAGTGCCCAGTAAATGATTGGGAACGACTTGGTTTGGCCTTGTCAGCCAGAATTTCGTGAGCTGATTCAGCACTTTCCCCTTATCGGGAATTCCTTGATTCATTATCACGTCAAAGGCGCTGAGGCGGTCAGTGGTGACAATGGCCATCCTGCCGTCACCAAGATCGTAATTATCGCGGGCTTTGCCGCGATGGGGTTCTGAGAGACTGGGTATGTCGGTTTCCATCAAGACATCCGAAGATTCCATTTTCTTTCGCCCTCCTTTTTTCCGGTTGCGGACTCATCTGGAATGCACCCTTCACAGTGAAAGGTGCAACCCCTAATCTCCGTTGAAATTCTTGTAAATTTCGAGTTCAGCGAGTTTTTCTTTTCTTTCGTTATGCTCGGGCAATCTGTTGGCGATGACGCGTTCGATCGCAAGCCCAAGACCTTCAGGGCCCAGATAAACATCTTGTCCTGGCATAATGACCGGCTGGTCCGGAATCTGTTTAATAGACAAGACGGCGGCCGTGAGAGCTTCACTAGCTGGTTCGCCAAGCGCAACCCCTATCACAGGGGTTTTTTTGCCATTTGCGTGGATAAACGCGTCAAGTACGCCGGGCAAAGCAAAGGCTTTGCCGCCGACACAAATGACGGCGTTGAAATAATCAGACCCTTCGGCGAAGGCAACAACCTCGTATGGATTGCGGTGGCAACTTATTACATGTACCACAATCCTTACTTTATCTGCAGTGTATCCGGAAATCACCTGCTGGACTTTCGGCCAGTCATTCTTACTCCCAAGAATGATGGCGATTATCTTTGTCGGTGTTGCCGTAGAATCCTGATCCATTTCAAATCCTCCCTAGTTCAAGGTTTTTACTTCATCACCTGTTCCTATTCACATGGAAAGGTGCTGATTACGATAATAACACAAAACCAATAAAAAACAACCTGCTGGCTGTTCCATTAATCTTTGTCGCACAATAAGAATTATCCGCAAACCAAACACCTATATTTTCCGAATTGGTCTTTCCAAAATTCGTATTTTTTGTATTTGTATTTTTTAGTAAGCCCTTCTATTTCATTTTTTTGCACAAAATCAAGCTCCATAAAGATTTCTCCGCTCTCGTTCAGGTGCTTTTTTGCATTTTTCAAAAATTTTCTGATATAAAAAAGTCCGTCGCTCCCGCCGAATAAAGCCGTCTTCGGCTCAAATTTTAAAACTGACTTTTGTATCTTATTTCTTCTTTTTATTGCGATATATGGCGGATTGGCAAAAATGTAATCGTATTTGTCTTTTACACTGTCAAAAATATCAGATTGGATTATTGCATAACTGCCAGATTTTATTTTATTTATTTTTAAATTAATCTTTATCTGTTCCAGGCAATTTTTAGCTTTGTCAGTAAAGTCAACCTCGCTATTCTTAATATTCTTCAAAACTGCCAAACCAATACACCCTGACCCGGCAAACATATCCAAAATTCGCAAATTTTGTCCTGAGGAGCCGCGCGACGAATGATTTTCTTTTTTTATTTCTTTTATTACTTCTCCTACCCAGTATTCTGTTTCTGGCCTTGGTATTAAAGGTTTCTTAGATAAATCAATTTTACATCGCAAAAACTCAGTAAATCCGATTACATAATCTAAAGGCTCGCCCGCCTTTAATCTTCCTACGTCTTTATAAAAATTCCTGGTCGGCTTATTATTATATTTTTCTTTTAAAAGCCACTCAAATTCTTTTTGCATTTATTTATTTTACCAAAATTTTATCAATAAAAAAGCTTCACCCCGATTAGAAAGTAAAGCCTACTCGTTCTTTATTTCTTTGCCGTGTTTATCTATCCTTTTCCACCCCCCTCCTTTTACCTTAACCCAGGCTGCCCCATTTTGAAAGTATTCAGCGCGTTCGTAACGCTCTGGATATGCCGGCTCGCCGGATTGCAGGATATGAAACCACTCTCCTTGAACTTGGACAACGGCCAAGCCTTCGTGAAAAACGCCCAATGCGTTGAGGGATTCTTGTTCTGGCAATTTTTGACCAGCCATGAGGCACTCTCCTGTAAAGGAACTTACATAAGTATACACTAGTCTATCATTAGATTTTGTCAAATTTTTGCCAAAAAAAATGGAAGCCCATAAGAGCTTCCGAACTGCAAAATTTTTGCCTTGTTTAATCGGGCATATCTTTGCCAGTCCCTGAATCCTGAACTTATCATCACTGAACCCTTTGGGTTTTTTGGGAACTATTTTGCCCAATCCGCTACTTGGCGCTTCAGCTTTTCAGCTTGATGGGCGGCTTCCAGGAAGGATCGTCGTTGGAATTTATTTCATAGTCTTGACGGAGCACGTTAGCCGCTATCCCTCTGTCAATATTATTGAGCGGAATCCCCATGGCGAGTTTTGCATAGAATGATGTCTGTGCATGCCTGATTGCGTAGCCGAGCAGCTTAATTTCATCGAACATATTGCCGTCTGTTTGCGGGACAAAGGCATCGCCCATATTATCTGGCCCGATTTTGACGGGCACGCGCATCACGCAAAGTTCCAAGACCCTGGCCATGCAGTTGTGGGTGCGGGTTTTCATTGCCGCGTGCTGGCGCATGGATAGCCCCGCCGTCGGACAGACAATCACGCCGACATTGTGTTTGAGAAGGCCGTCAACAAGCCTGCGAAAACGCTGCTCATCGTAACATGACGGCGAAATCATATGGATTACCCAGGTCACCGGATCTTTGGGATTGTGGTTCGGAACTTTCGGCTGTTCAACATATCCTTCCAACGCTTCAAGCAGCAATTCTGTTCCGCGTTCGGGTTCAATGTTCATCTGGTCAAGATGAAACTGGACTTCCTTGCCGACTTCGCAGGCCAGATCCATCACCTTCCTGATGTGCCGCTGGAAGCCAATCCTGCCGTCTTTTCTGTTCAAATCAGCAACCATGTCTTTTTCAGGAAGGCCGGCAAGAAAATCGACTTCAGGCAAGCGAGCCGCCTCGGCAAACACATCCCAGCGGTCTTCCCTAAGTCCGAAAATGGGGGTCGGACCGATGGCCAAATTCAACCTCTTCTCTTTGGCAAGCTTCTTTTTCAGCTTGATTGCCACGTGCATTGCGCGGAACCCGATATCTGGAGTTGCGTCAATGCACGTTGAGGCCCTTCTCGCCCCAAAGAAAATCAGCATTTCTGCGGCAAAAGCCATCCGTTCTGTCAAACTTTCTTCGGTATAGGCCACGCCACGGTGCAGATCGCCCACCATGTCCTGCTTGGCAGACAACGGTAATTTGGCTGCTTCCATGGGCGAAGTCTCGATGTGCGCAAGATACTTCGTATCCAAAGTAAAAGCCCGGCAAAGATGCAAGTGTGCGGCATCTATGCCCACGTACGGGTCCTTTATCTTGTGCCTCTTATTGAATTCCTCCACCAGCTCCTTCTCTTTCTTCACTGCATCCCAGAACAGCCGCTCGTAGGGCCCGACCATCTTCTTGCCCTGCAGGTACGGCGGGTCCCCTTCTGTGTTAACAATCGGCTCCTTCATGCCACACCTCCTCACCTTAAATTGCCAAAGAGCCACGCACTCTCTGGCTAACAAAAACCCCCGAAAACGGGGGCTATTGTTAGCCAGAGACCATAGTAATTTCTACTTCTGTGAACACTTGTTTGTTTTTCTGGTAAAATTTTTCCTTAGGTTTATACTTAATAACTGCAAACATAATTTTACAACTTTTGGATATTTTTTCTAATATTACTCCGATTAAAAACTATGTCAACCCTTCACCATTCCGGCAGTATTATTTATTGAGTAAATATAAAAAATTATAAGCTTATCCGTTTTTAAATAAAAACCCAACTGTTATGGTGAAGGGTCAATACCAATTATTTTTTCAAGAAAAATTGCAATATAAAAGCCCCTATACACATGTGGGGCTTTTGCAAGTTCAATATGAACTCACCTACTTGTTTCTATTAGAACTGGAATTCCACAGTCGTTCCCACGGTAGTGTTCTTCACTATCGGAGGAGCGACATACGGAATCATCTCGACATCCGGCAACACATATTGCGGCCGTTTGTTGTTCTCGGTCCCAGCCTTGACCTTACTAAAGAATGTAACCATTCTCTTTCCACTTTTGCGAATTGAGAATCCAGTCAGGTTGTTGTTGATTTGCACAGTCACGTCGTGAACTTCTGACGGAGATGAAGTCGGCGTGGTCGGAACCGGAACATACACGATTTCCGGCGGCACGTAAGGAGCGACGATGGAAAACTCCGGTGTGGTCACAACAGAATCTCCGAAGGCCATGGACAGCACATATGTGCCGGCCGCGATGTCCGTCGGGATGCTCCAGCTGCTCTGCTCGAAGTTTTGATACGCGCCGGCGATTGTGCAAATCGGAACAGTTGACTTCGTACCCTGGGTTTTCACCAGGTTCACGGAGGCGTTGCCGAAGTTTTCGCCGGCGACCACGAACTGCAGGATATCTTGCCCCATGGTGAAGATGTTGCTGCCGTCCGCATTTTGATACATCGATATGTTCAGGCTGGTGGACACGATCTTGATATTGACCGTATTCGATGACCAACCATCGGAGCCCGCGTACATCTGTAGTGAGACTTCCTTAAGGCTTTCCAACGGGACCTGCCCGGTCAGGGCACCGTTCGTTTGGCTTCTGACAAACACGGACTGCGGCATAGTAAAATGAATCGTGCCATCATCCCACATTGTTGCTGGAATGTCGCCCGTGTAATAGTAACTGCTGGCGTCCTGGGCGTACAGGTTGGCGCAGTTGAAGGCGTCGAACCCATATCCGAACACGGTCACTTCCTGACCAGAGGCCGCCGTTTGCGGCCAGAAGTCAGTAATTGTAGGCTGCGGTTTGATTTCAAAAGCTGCAGTCCTTACGCCTACCGAGGCTGTTGACAGCTGGAAGTAGAATCCAGGCCCGCTTACGCCGACGGGCATCTGGAAATCGACTGTCTGACTCCACGGCCCAACGTAGATCTGCAGGGCGGACCAAACCGCCTGGTCGTTACACAATGAAATGCCACCCAGTCCCAGATCCTCGGTGGACTGAATCTGGAGCATCTGCCAGGAGTCTTCCCTGACCGAGTTGTCCATGCTGATTGACAACACTCCCGACGGATCCGTAAACGTCGTCCAGCCGCCGCCTCCTGCGCGCGATTCGGCTTCTTGAGCCAAGATGGCGCCAGAAAGCACAAACGACAGGATCACTGCAATAGCTCGGAACATGGAAGAACCCCTCCAAAATGGTAAAAAACCACTGCTAACACTGCCAGAACCCATTGTCCTGACAATGCCTATATTCTACTATAAATTTAAAATTAGTCAAGACCTAACAAAAAAGCTCCAGAAATTGCTCTGGAGCCTGTTGCTGGCTTGTTACTGCCCTGAATGCGTAACTGCGGTTGACGCCTGTCCTAATTCCCAATCGCGCAGCGTGTATTGGCCGAGAAGCTCGAGCAAGGCACGAGCGCCCTTAAAAACCTCATCACTCGGGTGGGGATTACACCCTCCTTCCAGTCGGAGGACAGTAGCACAGAGCAACTCGATTTTCTCTTTATCTACCGGTTCGATGATTATCGGATGTAGCGCCAGAGGCATTGGCTTGATCAACTCGAATGTTAGCGCAGCCCTCGCTGTATGACGCCGAGCAAGTGCAAGGTTTTGTGCAAGAAGCTCATTGAAAATGTACGGGATAGCCTCGAAAACCAGGAAATGCGTCAGCAAGCCGAACGCGCCGGCGCTTATCGTTGTTTTTATCAGCTCAACTGGCGCATGGCCAGTGACTTTGCTTTTTTCCCTTTCCTGCCACAGGTTCCGCAGATATTCCTCAAAGCCGGCCAGGTCTCTTGAATCCAGGTCCACACACCCGTATTCGGCAAAAAAGGCTGTGATAAACTTGTCTCTTCTGCTAATCATAGACTCTCTTGGCACGGGGACGGTCAGCCACATTGGGGCGATAGAATCGCCGGTGTAATTCTTAATGATTATCACCCGTATCTGGCGGAACAGTTTCTTGGTCGCTTCCGGGTCGCTGTTGCCGAACCGCGTGCTTATGCGGCGGTAAGTGCCCATTAAGAATTGGAGGCTGGCTACAACGGTCTCCGCATCGCGAATCCGCGATTCATTATCCACGGCCTTGACCGCAGCGTGGATGCAAGTGTTCACTCTTGGTAAAGAGGCTTCGGCCATTGCCCTGTCAAATTCCGCCTCGAGCTGTGCCATGGTCATATTCTGGAGCAGTCTGGACTCGTTCTTGGTTCCCATTGTTTCACCCTTTCCTCTGTGCGCCAGCCTCTGCGGCCGGCACGGATTGGGTTGCGATTATCTTGCCGCGCCCCAGTGGCACCGCACAAACCGCAACTGCGTATCAGCTTTCTCTCCTCGGAAAAAAGACAAAAAGCTGACACGCAGCAATTTTCAAGGAGCAACTATGTGCTATCATTATGTCCCTTGTTTTTTGATACGTCAATAGAAAATGGTAATGCATACAAATTAAAAAAGTTGCATTTGTCGCACACTCCTCGGAGTGCAAGAACCTGCTTGTCGGCAGGCAATAAAAATAACGACTTATTTCTTTTTATTCAAAAATCCCTTCAGTGTTTCAATAGTGTTGTCATAGGTTTGGCGGTCAACGGGATATGGCGTGGCATCTTTTCCGCCATGGGCAAAAGAATATCTTGCCGGATCTTCATAAGATGGCTTGGCCCCGTAAATTACTTCCGAAACCAAAGCTAAAGCTCTGATGGTTTTAGGCCCGACTCCTTTTGTCGCTAATAATTTCTCGTAATTTTCTGGCTGATGGTCGCAGAGCTGCCAGAGGATTTTTTCTAAATATTTACTTTTGGAAAAATCTTCTGTAACAACAGGATGGTATTCAAATTCCTTATTTTCAAGATTTACGAATTTAAATCTTCCCTGGCAGGAATTAATTTCAACCATTTGAGATAATGGCGTATAATATTTTCTCAACAAGGTAATGTCTTTCATTAAAGTATTAAAACTTTGCGAAACTAGGTTTGTGCTGATGTTCCTGTTTTCGCCGCTCTCTCCGGCAGTCATATTTAAAACTTTATCCATCTTTTTTTCAGAAGAAATTCCCGAGTGCGGCTCATTAATCAAGTCTTTTATATTTTTTGAATACCAATGGTATCTCCGTGCGGACTGGGCTTGGATATTCATCCCCTGCTGGACAACCGCCCAGGCGCCGTTTTTGCTGAAAAAAAATGCATGGTGGTAAATTTGGAAATTATCCTGTACCAAGCTGCTGTCAACTTTGGCCGCCATTTTAGAATTATAAACAAGCGAGTTTGTCGTGGCTAAGGGCAGATTTATTTTTTCCGACCAATCAATAATCTGGTCCGGAGTTTTCAAAGATGTTTTGCCTTTGCCACCGCAAATAAAAATGCCCAGGTCCCTTTCTTCATTCCTTATAGCTTCTTTCAATGCCGCAGTTAAAATTGTTGTCAGGCCTGAAGCGTTCCAATCAAATGCCAAAACTGTCCCAAGAGATTGGAACCAGACAGGGTCGGCAATTCTTTTTATAAATTCATCCGCCCCTTCTTCAGCTACTATGGCGTGTATCATCCGCCTTCCCAATAAAACCATCCTGTCAAAAAGCCATTTTGGGCATTTGCCGTAATCTAGTGTAAATGTGGCGACACCTCGTTGAATCATAGGTTTATTCTATCAAAAAAATAAACGAAAACCACCCCTTGCAATTTTTAAATTTTGTGATTAAATGAGATATTGGTTTCTTTGAAAATCAGGCGTTTAACAAGCAGGTTTGTTTTGCAAGTCAATGGGAACGCGGCGATAAGCGGTTAAAAACCGCAGAAAGGAAGCTGGCCATGATGACTAAGGAGCAGATTCGCGACAAGCTAATCTTGATGATCCGCGCCAAGTGGAACATTGATCCGGCCAAGGAAATCTCTGAGCAATCGAGCTTCACTAAAGATTTGGGGGCCGATTCGCTGGAACAAGCCGAGCTCCTGATGGATATCGAGGACGAGTTTGGCGTCAGCGTCCCGACAGAGGCGGAGAGTGAAATCAAAACCGTGGGCGACGCTGCAGCAAAAATCGAAGCTCTTCTGAAGGATGAGGAAACCGCCTGATAACTGGCAGCGACAAAACAAACAGCAAAAGCGCAGAGATGGTTTCTGCGCTTTTTTTTATGCAAATAAAAAACAGATAGTGCCTTGTCAGAAAATATGGACTTTCTAACGCGTAACTATCCGTCTGTGTGGAAGCAACGACTCCAGTTTTTGCAAAACTCCAGACAACCTGCCGGCTTTCTTTTCATTTACCTTTTCTTTATTTGTTGCAATGATTTTTTCCTTTGTTTCCTCATCAAAATACCGGTAGATACAGACAGCTGTTAAATCCTCTTCGCCGTTTTCCAGCAGCCATTCAGCTGTCATGCGGCTTATTTCCAAGGCAGGGTCGAATGGAAGATTTCTCGGCAATCTGTGAGATACCTCTGCATCCTCGCCCTTATATCTAAGTATCACATTGCAAGGCCTGAACCGGTAGAGAATATAACGCACTCCCCGTTCGCCAAAGACTTTGCTTGCATAATCCACCGCCTTTTGCCTTTTGCTCGGCAAACATTCAATGATATGGCAGACTGCATCAATATGGTTCAATCTGTAAAACCCCAAAATTGCATCGGCTGAATCTTCAGCGACCTTCTGATACCTTTCTGACAGGATATGCCGTTCATAAGTCTCAGGGAAAACTCTTGTTGCCGGATCAGAAATAAACCGCGAATAGCCGAGTACAACATCATATAAAAACCCCTCTGCCAGTCTTTTCCTTATGGTTTTCCTGAACTTCGTTATTTCCTTGTAAATCCACTCGGCGGCGCAAACCGCAGTCCTGTAATCGGTCCCCTTTGCGCAAAGCAAAAAAGACGACAACTGTTCTAGTCTGGTCCGCCGCGGCAAAGATCTGAAAATCTTTTGCAGAAGCGTCCGATCGTCATCTAGCTTGACGTTATCCACAAGACGCCTCCTTTCCGGCTGGCTTGTCTGGTTGTCAGTTTTCAAAGGGCTGACTAGACCTTTCGCAAATCTAATAATTAATATTAAACGAAATTATATAAATAGCAAACGCCATTGTAATCATGAGTAAAAAAATACCCGGCTGTGAAAGAGCTTTCTGTGCGGGACCTATCGGTCGCAAGAAAGTTTCCAAAAGCCGGGCATGACCTGGTGTCAAACACCAAAGGTCACATCGTGGTCTGGCTCCCGTCAAGGATGATTTATGGGTGGGTACTACCCGATCCCTAATCGGTTAGGGGCGCAATTCTTGCGCGCAATAACTTTTATCCCATCTGGGCCTGCCAAAAATGCCGGTAGTTCTAAAAGAACCTTTTAGGCAGTTGCACGCCTGCCTCATCTACTGCTATTACCCCGCCGGTGGTGTAAGCAATCGCCCTCCTTTCGTCTTTGCTTGCCCACCTTACTGCTGGGATGCTTAATCATATTATATTATAAAACAGCGTGTCAAGGCTTTTCGATTTTTATGCAGTTTAAAGGCCTCACGTTTCCGCAAGGCCTTTGTTGCTCTCCCAAACGGGAGAACCTCTTCAAAAGCGCTAGGCTGCGACGACTGCCGTCGGAGCCCGGAGCGCGGCCGCTCTCTGCGAGGTGGTCAGAATGACGACCGCCTCCTGGAAAACATTGTTTTCCCCGAACCATGCCCGGAGGGTCTCCAGGCATTCCTCGGCCTTGCCCGCGGCCTTTGCACAAACTGCAGCAATGACCTGCAGCGCGGTCCGCGTATTCCTCACCTCCGTCATACAGGCGGTGTAGAGGAACTCGCCGATCATGGTCTGGTGATCCAGCGGGACTTCTACTGCCAGGAAAACCGTGACATCCTGCTCGAGGACGTCGGCGTCCTGATTCCGGTCGGCGAACCTCTTCGCCAACTCCTCCGCCTTTTGCACCAACTGCCCCAAATCCTTAGCTTCCATGGTATTCCTCCTCGCTTGCGCCTAGCTTAACCTACAGGATTAAGCTTGTCTATATATTAACATACTTTATTAATCTTGTCAAGGGGTAAGGCCGGGAAATCAAGGCAACAAAAAAGAGCAGTTTTGAGACATACTTGGGTCTTTATTACCCACTAAAGCGTGGGTAAAACCTCGCGGACGAAGCGGCCGCCATCGTTAGAGTGCGGAACATAAGCGCCCCGCGCGATTTTATTCGCAAAAAGCATCTGCCCTAGGCTGTGCCTGTTATTATTGAGTTTATCCTTGTGAATGATCCATGGGCGTCCTTCCTCATCGTAGACCACCGTGACTCCGTTGTTGCTGTCAAAGGTCATCGGTTCTCCGCGTAGGACCGGATATTCGTCCTTGGATCCTCCTCTATGCTCGGTTGTGCCGAGTGCCATGAAAAATCCCATGTCCTTTAACTTCTCAGAGAGCTTATTACCCATCTTGCGCCTCCTTTTCAAAGGCATCTTGCGGGTTTTATACCCAAGGCCAATCCTTAGGCTTCTATTTAATATCATCACATTTTTATATGATTATTGTCAATTAATAGGGCTAATACATATGAATTCCGCCTTTTGTTATTTACAAAAATATTTTCATGATATATAATTACATTAATTACTTTATTGCCCCGGTAGCTCAATGGTAGAGCAGTAGCCTTTTAAGCTATTGGTTCCGAGTTCGAGTCTCGGCCGGGGCACAAAATATACAACCCTTTGAAAAGGGCTTTTGTATTGACATTTTGTTTGGGTTGTTATAGTGTGAATATAGCAAGCCTGCCACAGGCGTTTGTGGCGCAGTCCATCTCGGGGGGAAAACCCATGAAAAAGATTGCTGACGGAATCTTTGCGGCCCAAGGGATAATGCCCTGCCGGCCTCAAGACATCAAAGTGTTCCGCTACGGCTTTCCGCGCGGGACCCTTCGATTCGACCATGCAGAATCCGCCGCTCGGATTCTTGTCTTTTCACAGCAGTTCGGCTTCTGGGTTGGCGTCAGCTGGACAAGGCTGATTGCCGAAATACACAAGGACGTTGCCGTTCAGAAACTGGCGGCAGGGGCCCGGCGAGAAGAGAAGGAGCGGTATGACGAGAATTGCGTGAGATATCAAAGGATGCAGACTCTAACATTCGGTCTGTACTCTTTATTCCGCAATCCGCCGGAGTTGCCTAAGAAGATCATTTCCATCCCGCGGACCGCCAGCCATGTCTGGCTGGCCGGCACACAATATGTGGTCATGGGGTTCAAGGAGCTTATTGACGAAGAGCTTCTGTCCCTGGTGACCATTGAAGGGGAAAACATACTTTTCCCCACCTTCAGACTGGTTAGGGAAATCATGGACCGGCAGCAAAGCCTTGCCGCTTAATGATAACCTCCAATCAGTTTCTATTTATCCATACCCACTATGTCACAAGACCTCTAGCGGGCTTTTTTTATAAAAAAACTTGTCTTGACTTATATATTTAAATATGTTAATCTCATGCATTACTGGAATCGTGAGATTCGGTAATCTCTGCCACGAGAGGGTCGTGGCAGAGATGTTCTTTAGGGGGCGAGAGATGAAATACCTTCAATTAACCTTGATTCCTTTGAGTCCGGAGGATTTGGGGAAGACTTTAGTGCATTGCAATAATCAGCTAAGCTTCACTCAAGACTACAGAATCTTTGGGCAGCTAATTGACTTTGATAAGGGTGACTTACCGACCATCAAAGCAAGGCCTATTCCGCCGCAGATGCTGCTCGAGAACTGTAAAAATGCTCCAGGCAAGCGGACACGCGAAGATGGCAATGGCGCCGAGCTAACATTCGTCCGCGCCAAGCAGCTCAAGGATGAGCTGGAAATCCCGCGTGGCACATCTCCGGGAAACGTTGCCGTTATGAAATTCATCGACCGTCTGCCAGATGATACCCCTATCATCCTCTTCTGGTGGTGAAACTGAATCTCAATCCGCTGGCATCAATAGCTGGTTCAACTTATCTCGACCGGCTTTTTTTTGTAAAAATGCAAAAATATATCTAAACCAAAAACCGCCCGAAGGCGGTTTTTACCTGTAATTTTGCAGCCCGAAAATTTTTACAATCCTTCTTTTTTTAACTCTTCAAGGAGTTTCTTTTGTTCTTTTGTCAGTTTTTTCGGGGTTTTTACCACAAGTTCCACATACAAATTTCCCCTACCGTATCCGCCAAAATGCGGAATCCCCTTACCTGAAATTCTTAAAACTTTTCCTGATTCAGTCCCCGCCGGCGCTTCCAATAAGATATTCGTCCCTTCCAAGGATTTAATTTCAATCTCGTCTCCCAAAGCCGCCTGCGAAAAATTGATTTCCGCCTCGGTGAATAAATCATCTCCTTTTCTTTCAAATACCGGATGCTGTTTTACAAATATCCTTGCAAAAAGATTCCCTGACTTCGCGCCCTTTTTTCCGGCTTCTCCTTTCCCGTCAACGCGTATAACCTGGTTTGTATCTATCCCTGCAGGAATGCGCAATTCAATTGTTTCCTGCCCCTTTATCCTGCCCTCTCCCTTGCAGACATTGCATGGCTTTTCAGGGATTGTTCCCTCGCCCTTGCATTCGGGACAAGTCGCCAGAGTTGTATAAGACCCTAAGATTGTTTTTTTAACCTGCTGGACCTGTCCCGTGCCTCTGCAAGAAAAACACTCTTTTATCTTGCTTCCCGCTTCAGCTCCGGCACCCTGGCATCTGTGGCAGACAACATATTTTGTTAAATTTATTTTTTCAACAGATTCTTTTAAAGTTCTTTCCAAGGGTATTTCAATATCAACTTGTACATCCTTTCCTTTTCTGGAATCTTTTTTTGCAGCTCTCATTCCTCCTCCAAATCCCCCGCCAAAAAAATCCTCGAAGATGTCGCCTATATCTCCAAAATCAAATTCAATATTCTCGCCCTGAGGCCTATTCCCCCATGCCCAATTAAATCCCTGATCTCCTCCCGGCTGTCCCTGGTCAAAAACTCTGCCGTACTGGTCGTACTGAGCCCGTTTTGTTTTATCTGAAAGCACCTGGTACGCTTCATTTATCTCCTTGAATTTCTTTTCATCTCCGCCTTTATCCGGATGATATTTATGCGCCAGTTTATGGAACGCTTTTTTTATTTCTTCTTCCGAGGCAGTTTTAGTTACCCCAAGAACTTCATAATAATCCATTTTATGTTGAATTTATAATTACTAGCGAAGGAGGAGCGAAAATTTATTTTCATTCCGACCGAGCGACGTAATTATATAAATTGCCGTAGGCAATTTCTATTTTTTCTCCGTATATTTTCCTTCTTCAGCTTTTGGTTCTTCTCCATCTTTAGGTTTTTCTTCTGGCTTTTGCTGTTTGTATAATTCAGCTCCGATTTTCTGGATTGTCTCGGACAAATCTTTGGTTTTTGATTTAATTTCTTCTATATTATCATTCTTTTGCGCATCCTTCAACGCATTTATTTTATCCTCAACCTGCTTTTTATCTTCCGGTTTTATCTTGTCTCCGGCGTCTTTCAAAGTTTTTTCACAGGTATAAACCAAAGCATCCGCATTATTTTTAATTTCAATCGTTTCCTGCTTCTTTTTGTCATCCGCGGCATGAATTTCCGCGTCTTTTTTCATTCTTTCAACCTCGTCTTTTGAAATTCCGGAAGAGCCCTCAATTCTGATTGATTGGGTTTTACTGGTTGCCTTGTCTTTTGCAGAAACATTTAAAATCCCATTAGCATCAATATCAAAAGAAACTTCAATCTGCGGAAGGCCCCTGGGAGCTGGCGGAATGCCATCTAAAATAAACTTCCCCAAGGTTTTATTGTCTTGCGCCATAGGCCTTTCACCCTGCAAAACATGGATTTCAACCGATGTCTGGCTGTCGGCTGCCGTAGAAAAGATCTGATTTTTGGCAGTCGGCACGGTTGTATTTTTTTGTATCAATATCGTATTTACGCTCCCAAAAGTTTCAATTCCTAATGAAAGAGGCGTAACATCAAGCAGCAATACATCTCTTACCTCTCCTTTCATTATTCCGCCCTGCACGGCAGCTCCTATTGCCACAACTTCATCAGGGTTTACTTCTTTATTCGGCTCTTTGCCAAAATATTTCTTAACCTCCTCAATCATTTTTGGCATTCTGGTCTGTCCGCCTACTAATACGACTTCATTTATGTTTTTGGGTTCAAGCCCGGCCTCTTTCATTGTTTTCTTAACCAGTTCAATCGATTTATCCAGATAATCCTGCACCATTGACTCCAAATTAGCTCTGGTTAATTTCAAATCCAGATGTTTAGGCCCATTGTGGTCAGAAGTGATAAACGGCAAATTAATTTGCGCTTCCAAGCTGGAAGACAATTCAATTTTTGCCTTTTCCGCGGCTTCTTTGATTCTCTGCAAAGCAAGCATATCTTTTGACAAATCAACTCCATTGTCTTTCTTGAATTCTTTTACAATCCAATCCATGATTCTCTGGTCAAAATCATCTCCGCCCAGATGTGTGTCTCCGCCAGTTGCTTTTACCTCAACCGTATCAGCCCCGACATCCAAAATGGAAATATCAAAAGTTCCTCCGCCAAAATCATAAACGCAGATTTTTTCATCTTTCTTTTTGTTTAATCCGTAAGCCAAAGCTGCGGCTGTCGGCTCATTAATGACCCTGTCTACTTTAAATCCTGCAATTTCCCCTGCAATTTTCGTAGCTTTTCTCTGCGAGTCGTCAAAATATGCCGGGCAGGTAATAATTGCCTCGGTAATTGTCTCTCCAAGTTTTGCTTCGGCATCCGCCTTTAATTTCTGCAAAATCATTGCAGAAATTTCCGCAGGGTTTAACCATTTATCGCCCATTTTAACATCCACTCCGCCGTCAGCTGATTCCCTAATCTCATAAGGCAATAATTTTTTGTCTCGCTGGACTTCCGCGTCAGTAAACTTTCTTCCAATCAGCCTTTTAACCGAATAAATTGTATTTTTTGGATTTGTAACAGCTTGCCTTTTAGCCAAAACTCCAACAACTCTTTCCCCTGATTTTGTGATTGCCACGATTGACGGAGTTGTCCTGGCTCCCTCTTTATTCTCAACAATTTTCGGCTCGCCTGATTCTACGACTGCCATCGCCGAAAACGTTGTACCTAAGTCTATACCAAGTATTTTGCTCATGTGAATTTATGTAGCGGAGCGAGTAAATTCATGCCGTAATTTATGCCAGATATATCGAATACCTTGAGGCGTAAATTG